>DATNEZ010000104.1:0-38667 GCA_035606645.1 Binatia bacterium | reverse complement strand
CGCTTGTACTCGAACTTGTCGACCGCCTTCATCAGGCCGATGTTCCCCTCCTGGATCAGGTCGAGGAACTGCAGGCCCCGGTTGGTGTACTTCTTGGCGATCGAGACGACGAGGCGCAGGTTCGCCTCGACCAGCTCGCTCTTGGCGCGGGCCGCCATCGCCTCTCCGAGCCGGATCCCCTCGGCGGTCGCCTTGAGCTCCTCCGGCGTGGAATCCATCTCGCGGGCCACCCGGGAGATCTCCTCCTCGGCGGCGCGCACCTTGTCGCGCAGATCGCGGCGACCCTTCGGATCGCGGGTCAGCTTCAGCCGCCGGTGGTACGAGCGGATGTCGTCCTCGAGGTCCCGGAGCTTCCCGGCGGTCTCCTTGGTCTTGCGCGACAGGTCCTTCACCTTGCCGGTCGTCATCCCCATGTCGCGGATGACCAGGCCGAGCTGCACGCGCACGCGCGCGAAGTCGTGCAGCACCTCGCGGTACCGCTTCGAGCCCTCGGTCAGGCGGGACAGGTGCTTCTCGAGGTCCTCGATCTTGCGGCTCAGGCGCAGGATGCGCGCCATGGCGTCCAGGAGCCTCCGGCGCTTGCGCTCGGCGGCGCCCTCCTCATCGTCGTCGGCGACCGTGATCAGGTCCTCGACGCGGATCTCCTTGTTGCGGATGCGATTGCCGAACGCGAGGAGCTGGGCGATGGCGTACTTGCTGCGCGACAGCGCCTTGACCACGTTCTTCTCGCCGCGCTCGATGCGCCGGGCGATCTCGACCTCCCCCTCCCGGGTGAGCAGGGGGACGGTCCCCATCTCGCGCAGGTACATGCGGACCGGGTCGTTGGTCTTCTCGAGCGCCCCGGGGGACAGATCGATCTTCGTCTCCTCGACCTCTTCCGACTTCTCGGCGGCGGCCGCCTTCTCCTCGAGCTTGGCCTTGTACTTCTCCTCCGAGTCGACCATCTCGATGCCGAGAGAGTCGAACAGAAGGAACATGTCGTCGAGGTCCTCGGGAGAATGCACCTCCTCGGGCAGCACGTCGTTGACCTCGTCGTAGAGGAGGTACCCCCTCTCCCGGCCGAGGTTGATCAGTTGCCGTACCTCTTCGTACTTCTCTTCGATACCCAAGGGAGTTCTCCTTAAGACATCGGCGAAGCCTGCCTGAGCGCTTCGATTCTTCGCTTCAATTCGACCTTGCGACGGAGCAAGTCGTCCACCTCCGCCGCCTTCCCCCCCGACTCGAGCCGTTTCTGGATGTCACCCATCTGCCGCTCCAGCCGCGCCGCCCGCAGGGCCATCACGCACCCCCGGCCCTCGTCCAGGGTCGCGGGGGGATGAGGCAACGCCGCGGCCCTGGTGATGATGTCCCGGGCCTGGTCGCTCACCAGCGACGCCACCCGAGGATATGTCACGTCCTCCTCTTTGACCACCAGATCGCGTATAACCTTCACCACTTCCGCGATCCGGCTGATTTCCAGGTCTCCGTCCTCGATCTCCGCGAGGAGCGCGACGCGCGCCTCGCGGGCGTCCATCAGGGCCCGCAGGAGGCGCGACTCCGACTCGCTCACGATCCACGAGCCGCGCGCCGCCTGAAGCGGCCCCGCCGACAGGCTCTTGCGCCGCTCGCGGACCGCCTCTTTCAGCTCCTGCAGCACCAGCCGGTCTTCGATCCCGAGGACCGAGCCGATCATCTCCACGTGCGAGGCCCGGTGGACCGGGTTGTCGAGGCGCGCCAGAAACGGCAGCACCTCGTTCAAAGCCGCCACCTTGCCCCGGGTTCCCGACAGGTCCTGCCGCGCCGCGACGTCCCGCGTCAGGAACTCGATGTACGGGACCGCCTCGCCGAGACGCTGCCGGTACTTCTCCGGTCCCTGCTCCCGGACGAAAAGGTCCGGGTCCTTCTTCGCCGGCAGCGACACCACGCTCACCTCGAACCCGCTCTCCAGGAGCACTTCCAGGGAGCGTCTCGTCGCCGCCCTTCCCGCCGCGTCGGGATCGAAGTTCACCACGACGCGGTCGGTGAATCTCTTCAAGAGCCTGACGTGCCCGGTCGTGAACCCGGTCCCGAGCGTCGCGACCGCGTGCACGACGCCCGCCTGGTGGAGGGCGATGACGTCCATGTACCCCTCGACCAGGATGGCGTACCCTTCCTTGCGAATCCCCTCGCGGGCGAACCCGATCCCGTAGAGGTTCTCCCCCTTGCTGAACGCCGGGGACTCGGGAGAGTTCAGATATTTCGGCTCCCCCTCTCCCAGCACCCGGCCGCCGAACCCGATCAGCTCGTCCGCCAGGTTGACGATCGGGAAGATCACCCGATCGCGGAACCGGTCGTACGTCCGGCCGGTCTCCTCTTTCTTCGCCAGGAGGCCGGCCAGAACCGCCTGTCCCTCGGCGATCCCGTCCGACGCCAGCTGCCCCTTGAGGCCGGTCCAGCCGTCCGGCGCGAAGCCGATCTGAAAGCGATCGATCGTCGCCGCGCCGATGCCGCGGCCCGCGAGATATTTGCGGGCCGCCTCTCCAGCCGGCCGGCCGAGCTGTCCCCGGAACCAGGCGAGCGCCTTCTGGTTGGCCGCCAGGACTTTCTGGCGCTCGCTGTTCTCCGGGGCGCGGGAGGCCGGCACGGCAATGCCGTACCGGGCCGCCAGCGATTTCAGCGCCTCGGGGAATTCCAGTTTTTCATAGAGCATCAGGAACTTGAAGACGTCCCCGCCGGTGCCGCACCCGAAGCAGTAGAACAACTGCTTGTCCGCGTCCACGTAGAAGGACGGGGACTTCTCCGAGTGGAACGGGCACAGCGCCCGGTACTTCGTGCCGCTCTTCTTGAGAGGGAGGTAATCGGAGACAATCGAGCGCAGGTCGGCTTGCGCCCTCACGGCTTCAACGACGTCCGTCCTGTCTCGCCCGCCCACTCTGTTCCTGCCCTCCAATCAATCGCTGAAGCGCCTTTCCTGGGCCAGGCGCTTGAGCGCTTTCTTTCTCGCCGCCAGCGCCTTGATCTTCCTCTTCTGGCTCGGCTTGAGGTAGTGCTGTCTCTTCTTCAGCTCGGACAGCACGCCCGACTTCTCGCATTTCCGCTTGAAGCGGCGAAGGGCGTTTTCCAGCGACTCATCCTCGCGAACCCTCACGAGGGGCATTCAGTGACTCCCTCCTCTCGATCCTGAAACGAAAAAATCCTTCAAAGCGAATGACACTTGTTCCGAGGCCTGATCCGTGGACCCGGACTTCGAGCCCTACCCCTGCCACGGAACCTCTTTGTTTAGACCTGACGGGCCGTGGAAGTGCTTGGCCCGACAATGGATTACCAAATCCCACAGACCAACGCATGTGTAATATACGGACCACCCCCCCGGGTTGTCAAGAAACAGGGGCCAGAAAGGCGAAAAATCCTGCGGAGGCGTTTCGGAGGGTGGTCGGGTCAGGCTTGCGCAGGGCCTGTTCGAATGGAAATCATTTTGCGGAATGTATAGATGTTGAATTTATAACAGACGCGGCATAACCTGCTCCGAACCCATTGTCTATGTTCACGACCAACAGGCCTGCAGCGCAGGAATTGAGCATCCCCATGAGGGCGGCCACCCCCTTGATCCCCGTCCCATATCCGACACTGGTCGGGACGCCTATGACCGGAACATCGACAAGGCTGGCCACGATGCTGGGAAGGGCCCCCTCCATGCCGGCCACGGCGATGATCACCCTGGCCTCCAGGAGCCTGTCCTTGTGGTCGAGGAGGCGGTGGAGCCCCGCGATGCCGACGTCGTAGACCCGGCCGACCTGGTTCCCCATTACTTCCGCGGTCACGGCCGCCTCTTCGGCGACGCTCAGGTCGGACGTGCCGGCCGCCAGCACGAGGATTCCCGGGCGCCCCTCCTCGCGCCTGCCGGTCTCGAGCGTCACGGCCCGGGCCTCGGCGTGGTAGCGCGCCTTGCGGAAGCGCCTGCGGATCGCCCTGGACGCGGCGGGCGAGACACGCGTCACCAGGACCGGCTGTCGCTTCGCCGCCACCTTCCCCATGATGGCGACGATCTGGGGGACCGTCTTCCCCTCTCCGAAGATCACTTCGGGGAAGCCGCGGCGGAGGTGGCGGTGGTGGTCCACCTTCGCGAAGCCGAGATCCTCGTAGGGCAGCGTCTTGAGCCGCCTGAGCGCTTCGTCCGCGGAGACCTTGCCGCGGCGTACGCCTTCCAGGATCTTTTTCAGCTCGAGAAGATTCACGCTCGTCTCCCGGAGCGGGGATTATACGCGCCGGCACCCGGGCCCGCACTCCGCGCTTGACACGCCCTGCCCAGTTTCATACGATGGGCCCCGCAACATCAGGATACGCGCGCCTTTCGGCCGGCCGCACCCTGGACTCAGAAGAACGGCACGCTCAACGGAAGACCAACGCAAACGTGAGCGCATGAGCCCAACGGACGACAAGCGACGCCACCCACGCGTCGCGGAGCGCATCCGGGTGCGGTCCTCCTCGCGGGAGGCCGTGGAGCTCGAGACCATCGACCTGAGCGCCGGCGGCCTGTCGTGCACGGCCCCCGCCTTCCTTCCCCTCATGACCAAGCTCGCGGTGTCGCTCGTCCTCCCCGGCCACAAGTCCTCGCAGTCCGGGAGCGACGACAGCCAGACCGTCGAGGGGGAGGCGGTCGTGGTCCGGACCGAGCCGTCCTCGCCGATGCCGGAAACCGGCTCCTACCGCGTGGCCCTGTTCTTCTCCCGCATGGAGGACGAGGATCGCACCCGGCTCCTCGACTTCCTGGGGCGGCGCTCCGGAAAGTAGGACGGGGAAGGGGGAGCGCGTGAGGCGATTCGTCGTCGGCGTCACCGGCGCCAGCGGTTCCATCTGCGCCCGCTCCGTCCTGCGCCACCTGTCGCGCCATCCCGACGTCGAGCGCGTCCACGTCGTCCTGAGCCACTACTCCCTGCAGACCCTGGGCGCCGAGCTCGGCAAGGCGGTCCGGGACGAGGACGAGGGGCTGCGGCTGCTGCTCGGGGGGGAGATCGGCGAACGGATCGTCCTGCACCGCTCGGGGGACATGGCGGCCGCCGTCAGCAGCGGGTCGTATCCCGCCGACGGGATGGTCGTCGTGCCGTGCAGCGGCGGGACCCTGGCGGCGATCGCCAACGGGACGTCCGCGAACCTGCTGCACCGCGCCGCCGAGGTGACCCTCAAGGAAAGGCGGCCGCTCGTCCTGGCGTTCCGCGAGACGCCGATCAGCCTGGTGCACATCGAGAACATGCAGCGCGCGGCGCGCGCCGGCGCCACCATCTATCCCCTGACCCCCGCCTTCTACAACCGGCCGCAGAGCCTGGACGAGATCGTCGAGCACTTCACGGCCCGCATCTTCGACCTGCTGCGCCTGCCTCACACCCTCGGAAAGCGATGGGGAACGGCCTGATCGCGGAGCCCGGCGGACTGACCGGGGCCTGCCGTCCGGCGCGGGCCCGGGGCTGGCGCGCGCTCTCCGCCACGCTGTCGATGATCAAGTTCCAGCACACCCTGTTTGCCCTGCCGTTCGCCTTCGTGGGCGCGCTCCTGGCGGCGGGCGGGGCCCCGTCCGGCAGGCAGATCGGCTGGATCCTCGGCGCGATGGTGGGGGCGCGGAGCGCGGCGATGATCTTCAACCGCATCGTCGACCTGGACTACGACAGGAAGAACCCGCGCACCGCGTCCCGCCCGCTGGTCACGGGGGAGCTGGGCCTCGGGTTCGCCTGGGTCGCCCTGGCTGCGAGCACCGCCCTGTTCATCCTGAGCGCCGCGATGCTGAACCGCCTGGCGCTTCTCCTGGCCGCTCCCGCGCTCTTCCTGATCCTGTCGTACTCGTACGCCAAGCGGCTCTCCTGGCTCACCCACCTGCATCTCGGCGCGTCCCTGGGGCTCGCTCCCCTGGGGGCCTGGATCGCAGTGCGCGGCACGGTCGACGTCGCGCCGCTCCTGTTCGCCGCGGCGGTCACCTGCTGGGTCGCCGGGTTCGACATCATCTACGCCTGCCAGGACGTCGAGTTCGACCGGCTGCACCGCCTGCACTCGGCGCCATGCCGCTTCGGAGTGGAGAGGGCGCTGCGGCTGTCGACCTTCCTGCACCTCCTGACCGTCCTCTTCCTGCTCCTGGCTCCGGCCGTCCTGCCGCTCGGCTGGCCCTATCTCGCGGCGGTCGCCGGCACGTCCGCGCTTCTGGCTTTCGAGCACCGGCTGGTCCGGCCGGACGACTTGAGCCGCGTGAACCAGGCGTTCTTCACGGTGAACGGGTTCGTCGGGTTCCTGATCCTGGCGGGGACCGCCCTCGACCTGGGGCTTCGATCCTAGACGACCGGGACGCGCAGGGGATCGATCGTCTTGCGGGTGGGCGTCGCCGGGCCGGTCAGGAGCAGGTAGAGATCCCGGACGTTCGTGCCGGTCGGGCCGGTGGTGAAATCGTCCCCCAGCTTCCGGAAGAACCGGTAGGTGGTCGCCTCGCGGAGCGTCTTGGCCGGATCGAGACGGGCGAGGCGGGCCCTCTCGAGCGTCGTCTGATCGACGTAGGCGCCGGCGGCGGGGGAATTGCCGTCGAGGCCGTCGCTCCCGAGGGCCAGGAAGGCCCAGGGACGCGACCCGAGCCCCGCCATCCTGAGCGCCAGGCGCAGCGAGAGCTCCTGAGCCCTGCCCCCCTCGCCGGGCACCGGCGGCGCGGTCACCACCTCTCCTCCCAGGACGAGCAGGCGCGTGCCGGGAGGAGCGGTCTCGATCGCCCTGGCGATCATCTCGACGGCGGTCTCCACCGGTCCGGCGATGTCGGTCGGGATCGCCTCGGCGGGAAGACCGCGCGTCAGCCCGCCGCGGACCGCGGCGTTCCTCAAATCGCGATTGGACAGGATCGCCTCGCTCCGCGAGCGACGGAACACCGTGTCGCGGGGCTTGAACGTCTCGGGGACCCTCCCGGCGCGCAGCGCCTCGAGCGCCTTCACGGGCAACGCCGGGGCGATGCCGTAGCGGTCGATCGAACGGATCATGTCGTCCAGCGTCGTGCGGTCGGGCAGCGACGGTCCGGACGCGACCTCTTCGTATCGCTCGGGATCCACGTCGCTCATCACCAGGGTGAACTGCCCCGAGGCCCGGCGGGCCGCATGCGCCAGGCGGCCCCCCTTGACCGCCGAGAGATGCTTGCGCACGCTGTTGATCGCGGCGATCGGAGCGCCCGAGGTCAGGAGCGCGCGGTGCAGCGCGGTCTTGTCGGACTCCTTCATCAGCTGGGGGAGCGGCGACGCCAGGAGCGCCGACCCGCCGCCGGAAGCCAGGAAGACCACGTCGTCCGCGGCCCCCGCCCGGGAGATGAAGCGCAGCGCGGTCTTCCCGGCGAGGAAGGAGCTCTTGAGCGGCACGGGGTGCTCGGCGGCGATCGTCCTCACCCGGAAGCGCGAAGCCGGCAGGCGCAGGCCGTCCAGGGCCGCCTGGAGAACCGGCGGGACCGCGGCGCCCTTTCCCTTCCCTTTCGGCTCCTCGCGGCGCGGATGGACGACCAGGGCGTCGAGGACCCGCTTGCCCCCCGCCTCCTCGAACCGCTGCAGGAAGCCGGCCGTCATCGCCGGGGCCGCCTTGCCGTACGCCAGGAGGAGCAGGCGCCCCTTCTTTCCCATGGCCACGGCGCGGCCGCAGAGACCCAGGTGTTCGGGACGGACGTGCACCGCGCGGCGCACCGCCGCGGCCGGATCGCAGGCGGCGAGCGCCTCATGAGCGATCGCATGCAGCAGTTGGGCCGCAAGGCTTGCAGCGCCCGGTGTCCCGGAACCCCTCGGCGTCACCATGTTGGGAGACTTCCGGCAAATCCCCTGCGGACGACGCTTCCCGAGGAGGTCTCGAGCAAAGCCCGCGCCCACCATGTATTGACAAGAATTCGAGGACTCTGGTATAAGCCGGTCACGTCGAGTGACGGGTTTTCGCTTCGATTCACCACAACGCATTTACCTCGAGGAGGTGTCGCATGAACAAGGCGGATCTGATCGACAAGATCGCCAAGGACGCGAAGATCAGCAAGACCGCCTCCGGCAAGGCGCTGGACTCGCTGGTCGACGGCGTGACCAAGGCGCTCAAGAAGGGCGACCGGGTCGCCCTGGTCGGATTCGGGACCTTCACGGTCTCCAAGCGCAAGGCTCGTGTCGGCCGCAATCCGCAGACCGGCGAGCAGATCGAGATCAAGGCGCGCAAGGTGGCGCGCTTCCGTCCGGGCAAGGAACTCGCGGCGTCCATCCGCTAAGGTCCACCTGAACTTCATCGTTTGACATGAAAAGGGCGGTGTCCCCGACGCGGGGGCATCGCCCTTTCTGTTACTCCACCGTGAAGAGGGCAGCCCCCGCCTCCACCGTGTCGCCCGGCCGCACGCGCACGCGGCTGACGCGCCCGTCCTTCGGCGCCGGGATCTCGTTTTCCATCTTCATCGCCTCGACCACCACCACTCCCTGACCGTTCCGGACCGTCTCCCCCTCGGGGACCAGGATGGCCCGGATCCGTCCCGGCATGATGGCGCGCACGTCCACGGGCCCCTCGCGCGCGGGCCGGGCCACGGCGCTCCGCTTCAGCGGATCGAGCAGGCGCACGGCATAGTGGCGGCCCCCGAGGACGACGCCGTACGGAGTCTCCGCGCCGCCGTCGCCGTTGCCCCGGCCGCTCTCACGGACGACGACCGCCTCGCGCATTTTTTCCGGAAGCCCCAGGACGACGAACGCGCCGTCCCCCCGGCGCTCCACCTCGCGGCGATCGCCGTCCAGCGTGACGGCGAAGCGGCCGGCGTCCCGCCGCTCGATCTCGATCCTCCATTCCCGGGTCCCTACGCGGGCCAGGTAGCGCATCGATCAGGCCTCCGGCCGCCGCACCAGGCGGCCGTCCATGAACGCACGCCGGCCCGCGGCGACCCACGGGCTCAGGCCCGCGACGGGTTCGCCGGCCGCGGGACGATCGGACTCCTCGGTGGCCCGGATGGCGGCCGCGATGGCCGCCAGCTCGGCCTCCGGACCGGTCTCCAGGAACGCGGGCTGGAACCCCGGCATCAGTCGATCCACCATGCCGATGTCGAGCCGCCCCGCGGTGAAGTCGGGATGGCGGAGGAGCTCCCGGTGGAACGGCAGTGTCGTGCGGATTCCCGGCCCGGCGACGACGAACTCGTCCACCGCGCGGCGCAGGCGGGCGAGCGCCTCGTCCCGGTCCTTGCCCCAGGCGATGAGCTTGGCGATGAGCGCGTCGTAGTGCATCGGGATGTCGTCCCCCGGCTGCAGGGCGGTGTCCACCCGGATGCCGGGGCCGGACGGGATGCGCAGCGCCTGCACGCGCCCGGGAGACGGTCTGAACCCGTTCGCCGGGTCTTCCGCCAGGACGCGACACTCGATGGCCCAGCCCCGCGGCCTGAGGTCCTCCTGCCGGACCTCCAGCGGCCGGCCGCGCGCGATGTCGATCTGCGCCCTGACCAGGTCCACCCCGAACACCATCTCGGTGACCGGGTGCTCGACCTGGATGCGGGCGTTGACCTCCATGAAATAGGGCTTCCCCTTCTGATCGAGCAGGAACTCGATCGTGCCGGCGTTGCGGTAGCCGCAGGCGCCGACCACCTCGAGGGCCAGGGCGCCGAGCCGATCGCGGTCGGCCGGGCGGAGGGCGATCGACGGCGCCTCCTCCACCAGCTTCTGGTGGCGGCGCTGCGCCGAGCACTCCCGCTCCCCGAGATGCACCGCGGCGCCGTGGTGGTCCGCAAGGACCTGGATCTCGACGTGCCGCACGTTCTCCATGAACTTCTCGGCATACACGCCGTCGTCGCCGAAGGCGGAGAGCGCTTCGGAGCGGGCCCCGCGCACCGCCGACTCGAGATCGGCTTCCGAGCGCACCACGCGCATTCCCTTCCCGCCCCCGCCGGCGGCCGCCTTCAGCATGATCGGGTAGCCGCTGCCGCGGGCGAAGGCGGCGACCGCCTCGGTGCCGCCGGCCCGATCGAGCAGCCCCGGGATGACCGGCACGCCGCGCTTCCCCATCAGGCGCCGCGCCTCGACCTTGTCCCCCACCAGGCGCATCGCCTCGGGAGGCGGGCCGATGAACACGAGCCCCGCGTCGGCAACCGCCTGCGCGAACACCGGGTTCTCGGCCAGGAATCCGTAGCCCGGGTGGACCGCGTCGGCATCCGCCAGCCGCGCCGCCTTCAGGATCGCGTCGATGTCCAGGTAGGACGCGGCGGCCGCCGCCGGGCCGATGCAGAACGAGACGTCCGCCAGCCGCACCGGCAGGGTGTCGCGATCGGCCTCCGAATACACCATCGCCGTGGACAGGCCGGACTCGCGACAGGCGCGCAGGATGCGCAGGGCGATCTCCCCCCGGTTGGCGATCAGGACGCGGCGCATCGGCCGGACCTCCGTGGCCGCCGGCCGCCCCGGCCCTGCCCCCGGGGCCGCGCTCCGGCGCGATCGGGCCGGCGCCTTGCGGGCGCGCGGCGCCCCCGACCGGGGCGGTGTCCTGCTGTCTTTCGATCTATGGACCATGGCGAGCCTGGCCTCCGCCCTCTCGCCGCCACGCCCGCGCGCGGCGGCTTCGGGGCGCACCTACAGTGGAATGTTGCCGTGCTTCTTGGGGGGCGTGGTGTCCCGCTTCGTTCTCAGGAGCCTCAGGGCGGCGATGATCCGCCGGCGCGTCTGGCGCGGCTCGATGACCTCGTCCACGTAACCGCGCTCGGCGGCGACGTACGGGTTGGCGAACTTGTCCCGGAACTCGTCCACCTTCTTCCGTCGCAGGGCCTCGGGGTCGGCGGCCGCCCCGATCTCGCGGCGGTACAGGATGTTCACCGCCCCCTCGGGGCCCATCACGGCGATCTCCGCCGTCGGCCAGGCGAAGTTGAAGTCGGTGCGGATGTGCTTCGAGCCCATGACGCAGTACGCGCCGCCGTAGGACTTGCGGGTGATGACCGTCACCTTGGGGACGGTCGCCTCGGCGTAGGCGAACAGCAGCTTGGCCCCGTGCTTGATGATGCCCCGGTACTCCTGGTCGGTCCCCGGAAGGAACCCCGGAACGTCCTCGAAGGTCACGATCGGGATGTTGAAGGCGTCGCAGAACCTCACGAAGCGCGCCCCCTTGAGCGACGCGTCGATGTCCAGCGTGCCGGCCAGGGCCATCGGCTGGTTGGCGACGATGCCCACCGGGGCCCCGTCCATGCGGGCGAAGCCGACCACCAGGTTTTTGGCGTAATGCTCGTGCACCTCGAGGAAGCCGCCGTCGTCCACGATCCCCTTCACGACCTCCTTCATGTCGTACGGCTTGTTCGGGTCCTGGGGGACGAGCCGGTCGAGCCTCTCGTCCTCGCGCCTCGGATCGTCCGTCGGGGTACGCCGCGGCGGGTCCTCCATGTTGTTGGACGGCAGGTAGGCCAGGAGCTCGCGGATCAAGGCCAGCGCGGCCGCGTCGTCCGGGGCGGCGAAGTGCGCCACGCCGCTCACCGAGGCGTGCGTCATGGCGCCGCCCAGCTCCTCCTTCGTGACCTCCTGGTGCGTCACCGACTTGATCACGTCGGGGCCCGTGATGAACATGTAGGACGTCCCCTCGACCATGATGTTGAAATCGGTGATCGCCGGGGAGTAGACGGCGCCGCCGGCGCACGGTCCCATGATGGCGGAGATCTGCGGGACGACGCCGGAGGCCAGCGTGTTGCGCAGGAAGATGTCGGCGTACCCGCCGAGCGACACGACCCCTTCCTGGATGCGCGCCCCGCCGGAGTCGTTCAGCCCGACGATCGGCACGCCCACTTTCATGGCCAGGTCCATGATCTTGCAGACCTTGGCGGCGTACGTCTCGCTCAGGGACCCGCCGAACACCGTGAAGTCCTGGGCGAACGCGAAGACCGCTCGCCCGTCGACGCGCCCGTGGCCGGTGATCACCCCGTCGCCCGGTATGCGCTGCGCCTCCATGCCGAAGTCGTGGCTGCGGTGCACCACAAGCCGGTCGAGCTCTTCGAATGTGCCGGGGTCGAGGAGCAGATGGAGACGCTCGCGGGCGGAGAGCTTCCCCTCGGACTTCTGGCGTGCCAGCCGCTCCGGGCCTCCCCCGGCCTCGGCCTCGCTGTTCCTGCGCCTCAGCTCCTCGAGCCGGTCTCTGCTCAAGTCACCCTTTCCGCATCTGCTGCGGCAGCTTTTCCCAGTCCTTCAGGAATTTCTGCAGGCCGATGTCGGTCAGGGGGTGCTTGATGATCGCGTCGAGGACACTGAACGGCATGGTGGCGACGTCGGCGCCGAACTTGGCGGCGTCCACCACGTGCAGGGGGTTGCGGATGCTGGCCGCCAGGATCTCGCACGGGAAATCGTAATTGTCGAAGATGGCCCGGATGTCCTTGACGATGTCCATGCCGACGTGGCTGATGTCGTCCAGCCGCCCGATGAACGGGCTGACGTAGGCCGCCCCGGCCTTGGCCGCCAGGAGCGCCTGCGGGGCCGAGAAGATGAGCGTCACGTTGACCCGCAGCCCCTCGGACGAGAGCGCCTTGATCGCCCGCAGCCCCTCGCGGATCATCGGGATCTTGATCACCACGTTCGGGGCGCCGACCTTGCGCATGATCTCGCGCCCCTCGCGGATCATCTCGTCCGAGGTCGTGGAGACCACCTCGGCGCTGACCGGCCCCGGGACGATGGCGCAGATCTGCCGCACCACGTCCAGGAAGTCCTTCCCCTCCCTCGCCACCAGCGAGGGGTTGGTGGTGACCCCGTCCAGGATGCCCCACGAGTACGCCTCGCGGATCTCGTCGATGTTCGCCGTGTCCAGAAAGATCTTCATTCCGCCTCCTCCCGGTCCGCTCCGTTCCCGCCCGCGGGCGCCTCCCCGGATCCACCCGCCGTTCCTGCCGTCCCGCCGACCCCCTCCACGGCTTGGTCGGCGTCCCCCTCCGCCACCCGGGCCACCGCCACGACCGAGTCCCCCTCGTCGAGGTGGATGAGCCGCACGCCCTGCGTGGGACGGCCGAGGAGGGAGATGTCGCGCACGTTGGTCCTTATGATCTTGCCGTACTCGGTGATCACCACGACCTGGTCGTCCACCGCGACCTCCATGACCTGGACGACCGGCCCGGTCTTGTCGGTCACCTTGAGATTGATGATGCCGGTGCCGCCGCGCCCCTGCAGGCGGTACTCCTCCACTTCCGTGCGCTTGGCGTACCCCTTTCCGGTGACCGTCAGGACGGTGCTCCCCTGGCGCGAGGACAGGGAGTCCATCTCCACGAGCGCGTCGTCCCCCTGGAGCCGCATGCCGATCACCCCGTGGGCGCCGCGGCCCATCGGGCGGACATCGGACTCCTCGAAGCGGATCGCCTGTCCCTGGGCGGTGGCCATGAAGAGGACCTGCTTGCCGTCCGTCAGCTTCACCGACAGGAGCTCGTCCCCCTCATCCACCCCGACGGCGATGATGCCGCCCGCGCGCGGGTTGGCGTAGGCCGACAGGGCGGTCTTCTTGATGGTCCCCTTGCGGGTCGCGAACACCACGTAGCGGTCCTCGGCGAAATCCTTGGTGGGGACCAGGGAGGCGACCTTCTCCTCGGGCGTCAGCTCGACGAAATTGACGATGTTCTTCCCCTTGCCGGCGGCGCCGATCTGCGGGATCTCGTGCACCTTCAGCCAGTGGACGCGCCCGCGCGTCGTGAAGATCAGGATCGAGGCGTGCGTCGAGGCGACGAACAGGTGCTCGACGAAATCCTCTTCCCGGGTCGTCATGCCGATCTTCCCCTTGCCGCCGCGCCTCTGGCTGCGGTACAGGGTCAGGGGGTTGCGCTTCATGTAGCCGGCGTGCGAGACCGTGATCACCATGTCCTCCTCGGCGATCATGTACTCGACTGAGATCTCGCCCGCCATCGGGATGATCTCGGTGCGGCGCGCGTCGGCGTAGCCCTTGCGGATCTCCTTCAGCTCGTCGGTGATGATGCCGAACACCAGCCTCTCGTTGGCCAGGATCTCCTTGAGGCGGGCGATCTGCTTCAGCGTCTCGGTGTACTCGTCGACGATCTTCTGGCGCTCCAGCCCGGTCAGGCGCTGCAGGCGCATGTCGAGAATCGCCTGCGCCTGGATGTCCGACAGCCTGAAGCGCAGGCGCATCGCCTGGCGCGCGTCGTCGGGCGTCTTGGCGGCGCGGATGAGCGCCACCATCTCGTCCAGGTTGTCCAGCGCGATCTTCAGCCCCTCGAGGATGTGGGCCCGCTCCTCGGCCTTGGCCAGCTCGAACACCGTCCTGCGGGTGATCACCTCGCGGCGGTGCTCGATGAAATGGCCGATCATCGCCTTCAGGTTCAGCACCTGGGGGCGGTTGTTGACGATGGCCAGGAAGATCGCCCCGAAGGTCTCCTGCATCTGGGTGTGCTTGTACAGGTTGTTCAGGATGACCTTGGGCACCGCGTCCCGCCTCAGGTCGAGGACGACGCGGATGCCGTCGCGGTCGGACTCGTCGCGGATGTCGGTGATCCCGTCGATCTTCTTGTCGTTCACCAGGGAGGCGATCTGCTCGATCAGCCGCGTCTTGTTGACCTGGTAGGGAATCTGGTTGATGACGATGCGGTCCTTGCCGCGCTTGCCCCCCTCCTCGACGGTCGCCCGGGCGCGCATGATGATGATCCCGCGCCCGGTGCGGTACGCCTGGGCGATCCCCTCCTTGCCCAGGATGTAGCCGGAGGTCGGGAAGTCGGGTCCCTTGACGTGCTGCATCAGCTCGTCGATGGTGATGTCCGGGTTCTCGATCTGGGCGATCACGGCGTCCACGACCTCGCCCATGTTGTGCGGGGGGATGTTGGTCGCCATGCCGACCGCGATGCCGGACGAGCCGTTGACCAGGAGGTTCGGGAAGCGGCTCGGCAGGACCAGGGGCTCCTGCTGCTGGCCGTCGTAGTTCGGCCCGAAGTCGACGGTCTCCTTGTCGATGTCGGCCAGCATCTCGTGCGCCAGCTTCGACATCCGGATCTCGGTGTAGCGCATGGCGGCCGCGGCGTCGCCGTCGATCGATCCGAAGTTCCCCTGGCCGTCAACCAGCGGGTAGCGCATCGAGAAGTCCTGCGCCAGGCGCACGATGGTGTCGTAGATGGCCGTGTCGCCGTGCGGATGGAATTTGCCCATCACGTCTCCGACGATGCGGGCGGCCTTCTTGTAGGGCTTGTCGTGGCTGTTGCCCGCCTCGTGCATGGCGAACAGCACGCGGCGGTGCACCGGCTTGAAGCCGTCCCGGACGTCGGGCAGGGCCCTGCCGATGATCACGCTCATCGCGTAATCGAGGTAGGACCTCCGCATCTCGGCTTCGATGCTGATGTTGGAATGTTCCGGAGCGGTTTGCTGGATCTCGTCCATCGTTCTCAGATGTCGAGGTTGCGGACCTCGAGGGCGTTTTCCTCGATGAATTTGCGGCGCGGCTCGACCATGTCACCCATCAGGACGGTGAAGATCATGTCGGCCTCGACCGCGTCGGCGATGTTCACCTGCACCAGCCGGCGGGTCTCCGGGTTCATGGTCGTGTCCCAGAGCTGATCGGAGTTCATCTCCCCCAGCCCCTTGTAGCGCTGGATGCTCAGCCCCTTCTTCCCCTCCTCCATCAGGTGCCTCAGGAGGTCGAGCCGGGAATCCACCGCCGTCTCGTCGCCGTTCTCGGCGACGATGAACGGCGGGTTCCTCAGGTCCTTCAGGTCCCCTTCCAGGCTCTTGAGAGTGCGGTACTCGATCGAGGAGACCAGGTCCCATCCGACGACCGAGGCGGCGTGCCCGCGGGCCCGTGGCGCCACCTCGAACGTGAAGCGGCCGTGCTCCTCGTCCTTCTCGAGGTCCTCCGTCTTGAATCCGGCCTTCTCGACGGCGCGGCGCACCGCCTCCAGCGCGTCGGAGTCCTCGAACACCTTCGCCGCGCCGACCTCCGACGCCAGGAGCGCCTCGATGAGCCCCGGGTCGTAGCCGCGCTTCCGGAGCAGGTCCAGGTGGACCTGGTAGCGGACCAGCCGATCGAGCGCGTTGCGCAGGGACGGCCCCTCCAGGACCGAGGCGCCCTTCGGCAGCTTGACCACCCGCTCCAGCGCCGCGTTCGCCATCAGGAAGGTGTTCAGGTCGTCGTCGTTCGCCAGGTAGGTCTCGGTCTTCCCCTTCTTGACCTTGTACAACGGCGGCTGCGCGATGTACAGGTGCCCCCGTTCGACCACCTGCGGCATCTGCCGGTAGAAAAATGTCAGGAGAAGCGTGCGGATGTGGGACCCGTCCACGTCGGCGTCGGTCATGATGATGATCTTGTGGTAGCGCAGGCGCGCGTGGTCGTAATCCTCGTCGCCGATGCCGGTGCCGAGCGCCGTGATGATGGTGCGGATCTCCTGGCTCCCCAGCATCCGGTCGAAGCGGGCCTTCTCGACGTTGAGGATCTTGCCCCGCAGCGGCAGGATCGCCTGGGTGCGCCGGTCGCGCCCCTGCTTCGCCGAGCCGCCGGCCGAGTCCCCCTCGACCAGGAACATCTCGGACTTGGACGGGTCGGTCTCCTGGCAGTCGGCCAGCTTGCCGGGCAGCATGCCCGAGTCCAGCGCCCCCTTGCGCCGGGTCAGCTCCTTCGCCTTGCGCGCCGCCTCGCGGGCCCGAAGGGCCTCGAGCCCCTTCTCGAGGATCTTGCGGGCCACGCCGGGGGTCTCCTCGAAGCAGGCCGAGAGCTTCTCGTTCAGCATCGCCTCGACGATCCCCTTGACCTCGCTGTTCCCCAGCTTGGTCTTGGTCTGCCCCTCGAACTGCGGGCGCGACAGCTTGACGCTGACCACCGCCGTCAGCCCCTCGCGCACGTCGTCCCCCGACAGGGCGACCTGCTCCTTGCTGATGACCTTCGCGGCGTAGTTGTTGATCGTCCGGGTCAGCGCCGATCGGAAGCCCGAGAGGTGCGTGCCTCCCTCGAGCGTGTTGATGCTGTTGGCGAAGGAGAAGACGATCTCGTTGTATCCGTCGTTGTACTGCAGGGCGATCTCCGCCAGCACGCCGTCGCGCTCGCCGCGCATGAAGATCGGCTTCGGGTGGATCGGCGTCTTGTTCTTGTTGAGGTGCTCGACGAAGGATGCGATGCCGCCCTTGTAGCTGAACTCGTGGCGCTTGTTCTCGGCGCGCTCGTCCTCGATGACGATGGTGACGCCCTCGTTCAGGAACGCCAGCTCGCGAAGGCGCTGCGACAGGACGTCGAACGAGAAGTTGACCTCCTCGAAGACGGACGGGTCGGGGCGGAACCGGATCTTGGTGCCGCGCCTCTTCGTGGTCCCGGTCTGCCGGAACGCCGAGGCGGGCTTGCCGCGCTCGAAGCGCTCCTCGTACACCAGGCCGTCCCGCCAGATCTCCAGGTCGAGGCATTCCGACAGCGCGTTGACCACCGAGACCCCGACGCCGTGCAGGCCGCCCGAGACCTTGTAGCTGTCGTTGTCGAACTTGCCGCCCGAATGCAGGACCGTCATGACCACCTCGGCCGCCGGGCGCTTCTCGGTGGCGTGCATGTCCACCGGGATGCCGCGGCCGTTGTCGATGACGGTGACCGAATTGTCGATGTGGATCGTGACTTCGATCCGGTCGCAGTGCCCCGCCTGCGACTCGTCGATGCTGTTGTCCACGACCTCGTAGACGAGATGGTGGAGGCCGCCGGCCGCGGTGTTCCCGATGTACATGGCGGGCCGTTTCCGGACCGCCTCGAGCCCCTCGAGGACCTTGATCTTCGAGGCGTCGTAGGTCTCGGCGCCCCGGGAGGGGCGGACCGCCGGGTCAGCTTCCATCGCCTTGTCTCCCTTGCCGGAGGCCACTACACGGCTCCATATCGTTCGTGGTTCACGGGCGGCATTGCGAGGGGCAACGAATGCTCTTGATCCCTGAAAATCGCTCGATTCGGGGGGACGGTTCGGTCGGGCGGCTCGCTCCGGACCCCGGAGACCCGCCCGTCGAGATTCTCCGGTCTTACGGCCTCAACCAGGGCGCGATTTTATCACACCGCCGGAGCCAATCGCAACGCGTGGGGGCGGGAATTGCGCCCGGAACGGACGCCTATATAGATGATACGGGGCGTTCTTTCGTGCGGTCAGTACAAGTGGCTATTTTTAATAGACTTACGTGGTTGACTGACTATTCAAATCCGCATCGGCATGACGACGTACCGATAATCTCTCCCCTCCTGCCCGACCGGCCTCAAAAGACCCTGGGTCGCCTCGTCCTTGAGCGCCAGGATCACCGGTCCTGGACCCATCGCCTGGAAGAAATCGAGGAGGTATTTGGCGTTGAATCCGACCTCGAGCGGGCTGCCCGCGTAGTCGACATCCACGGTCTCGGCCGCCTCGCCGACCTCGGGGTTATTCGAGGAGATTTCGACGCTCCCCTTGGACAGCCCGATCTTGACCGCCCTCGAGCGCTCGCTCGAGAGGAGCGCCACGCGGCGCACGACCTCGGCGAACGCCGTGCTCTCCATCTTGAGCAGCCGGTCGTTCCCTTCCGGTATGACCTTCTCGTACTCCGGGAACTTCCCGGCGACGATCGTCGAGCTCAGCACCGTTTTCCCGGCCTTGAAGAACACGTGGTTGTCCTTGTGGCCGAAGAGAATATCGTCGTCGCCCGAGCCGATCCGCGTGACTTCCTGGAACGCCTTGCGGGGCACGATGACCTCGATCCGCTCCTCGGAGGCCCCCTTCTCGAGCCGCCCGCTCACGTACGCCAGGCGGTGGCCGTCCGTCGCCACCAGGGTCAGGTTCCGCTTGTTCAGGATCATCAGCGTGCCGTTGATCTGATAGCGGGTCTCGTCGGTGGTGATGGCGAAGATGACCTTCGCGATCAGGTCGGTGAGGAGCGACCTCTCGATCGGAATCCCCTTCGCGAAATCGAACTCCGGGATGGTGGGGAAGTCGTCGGGCGACAGGCCCATGATCCGGAAGCGCGCCTTCTGGCAGGTGATCTGGGCGGCGTTCCCGTCGTCGGATTTCACCCGGACGTCCGCGTCGGGCAGGTAGCGGACGATGTCGAACAGCCGCTTCGCGGACAGGGCGATCGATCCGGGCTTCGCGACCTTCGCCTCGCACTCCGTCCTGATCCCCACCTCCAGGTCGGTGGCCCGGAACTCGAGGCCCTCCTTCCTGGCGTCGATGACGATGTTCGAGAGGATCGGGATGGTCGTCTTCTTCTCCACGATCCCCTGCATCAGCTCGAGCTCCTTGAGCAGGTTGTCCTTGGTCGTCACGAAATCCATGGATCCTCCAACGGCTGAGATCGGCCCTCTCTCTTATCTCTTCGTATGAGATCGTAAGGGATTGTAGCACTAGCAGGGGATGTGGACGGCGCGCAAAACGCCGCTCGCCCCAGCCCGGCGCGGGTCCCGGACGAGGCGGTGCGGTGGAGAAACCTGTGGGTCGTCACGAGCGCGTCTGTGGATCGCCGCGCGCGCGCCGGCCGTCCACAGGCACCGCGGCGGGAATCCACAGGACCCTGTGGACGGCTCACTTGAACGATTCCAGGAAACCGGCGATGAGCCGGGCGAACTCCTTGTCGCGCTCGCGCATCGATTCGATCTTCCGGATGGCGTGCAGGACGGTCGTGTGGTGCTTGCCGCCGAACGCCGTCCCGATGGCGGGCAGCGATTTGTCGATCAGGTTCCGGCACAGGTACATGGCGACCTGGCGCGGGAAGGAGATGTGCTTCGAGTTGTTGCGGGACTTGAGCTCGATCGGCTTGATCTTGAAGTAGGCGGCCACGAACTTCTGGACGGCCTCGATGGTCACGGTGCGGCCGCGGCCATCCATCAGGTCCTTCAGGGTGTCCTGGGCCATCGCCAGGTCGATCGGCCGGCCGGTGAGAGACGCGTAGGCGATCAGCCGGATCAGCGACCCCTCCAGCTCCCGGATGTTCGAGCGGACGCGCCCGGCGATGAGGAGGGCCACATCCTCCGGCAGCTGCACGTTCTCGGCTTCGGCCTTCTTCCTCAGGATGGCGACCTTGGTCTCGAGATCGGGCGGCTGGATGTCCGCGATCAGCCCCCACTCGAAGCGCGACCGCAGTCGCTCCTCGAGCGTCGGGATGTCGCGCGGGGGGCAGTCGCTGGTGATGACGATCTGCTTCTGGGACTCGTACAGGGCGTTGAACGTGTGGAAGAACTCCTCCTGGGTGCGTTCCTTGCCGGCCAGGAACTGGATGTCGTCGATGAGCAGCACGTCGACGTTGCGGTAGCGTTCCTTGAAATCGAGGGTCTTCTCGAAGCGGATCGAGTTGATCAGCTCGTTCATGAAGGTCTCGGTCGAAATGTACAGGTGCCGCACCGCCCCCTTGCCGCGCAGGACCCGGTTGCCGATCGCCTGCATCAGGTGCGTCTTGCCCAGGCCGACGCCGCCGTAGACGTACAGCGGATTGTAGGCGCTCGACGGCTGCTCGGCGACCGCCATGGCCGCGGCGTGCGCGAACTGGTTGCAGGAGCTGACCACGAACGAGTCGAAGGTGTACCGGGGGTTGAGACCGGTCCCGATCGCCGCCGGCTGGTGCGGCGCCACGGTGGCGTGCGCCCGCGCCGCGCCGTGGCGCGCGGTCCCTTCGGCCCCGGCCTCGTGCGGAGCGCCGTTGCCGGGGACCGGGCCGGCGTAGCCCGCGCCCCGCACGGGCGGCGGCGCCTGCCGGCTCAGGAACCGGAACTGCAGATCGCTGCTGTCGATCTCTCTCGCGCTCTCCTGGATCATCGGCAGGTAGTTGCGGTTGATCCAGTCCGCGAACATCAGGCTGGGCACCTCGACCTGGAGCATTCCGTCCGCCAGGGACATCTGCTGGGTCGGCTTCAGCCAGGTGTTGAAGCTGTGTCGGTTGACCTTGTGCTGCAGGCTGGAAAGGATTTTGTCCCAGAGAGTCATGCGCGCTCGGCCATTGGGGAGGGTTTGAAATCGTCGATCTGCCGGAAGGCCTTGCTGGTTGCCAATCGCACGGTTTCGACGCTCATCATTTCAACAACTTTTCCACAGATGTGGAAAAGTCTTTCCGTTTCGAAGTCGATGACAGAACGACACTTGCCCGACACGAAGCCGATGCGGGCCGCGATCTTATGTCAACCGTTTCCCCCTCCCACCAGATATGGGGCGGCCGCACACCGCGTCCGCATGTATTGAGCGCCGGTGATCCTCCACGCGCCTGATTCGTCGTGTGAAGACACCCATACGCCCTCCAGGGAACGTCCCTGAAAATTTTCGAACACGTCGTCGACTGAACTTTTTTGCTTGTACTGGGCGAGGCGGACTATAGCATCGCGGCAAGCGAGGCTGTCAACACCCAATCACCATCCATTCGAAAAAAATTTCCATCAAACGACGTGCCATGTCGCGCTCAGGTCCGTTCCTTGACAGACGCTCGCCCGCGGAGACATAATCCGCGCTTCCTGCAACGGAGACGAGACTCATGAAGCGCACCTTTCAGCCGAACAACCGCCGCCGCAGGAAGACGCATGGCTTCCGGGCCCGGATGAGCACCAAGAACGGGCGACTCGTTCTGAAACGCCGACGGGCCAAGGGTCGCAAGCGTCTGACTGTGTGACCGGCGACGCCCGCTTTCGTCCCCAGGATCGCATCCGCAAGCGCAGCGAGTACCAGGTGATCTACGCTCAGGGGCGAAGGATACCTTCGGCATCCTTCGTGCTGTTCGTGATGCGCAACGGACTGGGGCGGCCGCGGCTCGGCATCACCGCGACGCGACGGGTCGGCGGCGCGGTCAAGCGGAACCGGGCCAAGCGGCTGGTGCGCGACATTTTCCGCAGGCACAAGCGGGAGTTCGACAACGTGGACATCGTTCTGAACGTGCGGGCGTCGCTGCCCGGCGCCGGGCACGCGCGGCTCGAGACGGAGCTCCTGTCGCGGCTGCGGCCTTTCGCCCGGAAGCCCGAGTGACTCCCGCACGCGCGGCCGCCGCGCCGTTCCTGGCTCTCATCCGCCTGTACAGGAGATTCGTGTCGCCGCTCCTGCCGCCGGCCTGCCGCTTCATGCCGAGCTGCGCCGAGTACGGGGCCCTCGCCATCGAGCGCCACGGCCTCGCGCGGGGCGCCCTCCTGGCCGGCTGGCGGCTGCTGCGCTGCAACCCGCTGTCCCGGGGCGGCCTCGATCCCGTGCGCTGATGGACAAGAAGACTGTCCTGTTCGTCGTCCTCTCGGCGGGATTCCTGATCGTCTGGTGGATTCTCTTCCCGCCGCAGCCCCCGACGAAGCCGCCCGCTCCCTCGTCGCCGGGCCAGGAGGCCGCGCCGTCGCCTTCCGCGCCGGGAGCCGCGGACACGCCGGGCGCCGCTTCCGAAGCGACCGTCTCACGCCCCAGCCTGTCGGGGCTGGGCGGCGCCGCGAAGGAGACGGCCCCGCTGCCGGACGTCCCGGCGGGGGCCAGGGTCGAAGGGGCCCGCGAGGAAGAGGTCGCCATCGAAACCTCGCTCCTGTCGATCCGCATGACGAACCGCGGGGCCCGCGTGACGTCGTGGAGCCTGAAGAACTACCTGGACGATGCCGGACACCCGCTCAACCTGGTCTCGCACGCCGGCCGATCCCTGGACCATCTCCCGCTGCAGTTCCTTCTCGACGACCCGGAGTCGACCCGGGCGCTGAAGGAGGGGCTCTACCGCGTCACCCGCGCGAAGGGCGGGGAAGGGGACGGCGCGTTCACCGAGGTGACGTTCGCCTACAGCGACGGCGCGGGGCTCGCCGCGACCAAGACGCTGCGCGTGCCGCACGATTCCTACCTCGCCGAGCTGCAGTTCGCGGCGGAGGCGGGCGGCAGGCCCGTGACCCCGACGCTCGTGTGGGGGGCCGGCTTCGTGGGGCACAACGGCCAGGAGACCGGGCGGTACGCCGACACGACGCTGGGCGTTCTCGACCTCTCGGATCGCGGCGTCCAGAGGAAGACGCAGAGCGGCCTCAAGCCGGGCGCGCCGTGGCTCGAGGAGGGCCCGGTGGCCTGGGCGGGCGTCGAGGACAAGTATTTTGCGGCGCTGTTCGTTCCCGAGGCGCCGGCGCCCGGCCGGGCGCGGTTCGAGCTCCTGCGTCTTGTCGAGGAAGGTCGGGAGCAATTCCATCTTTCCATGGCGCTCGGCCTCCCGGGGGTCTCGAAGGTCCGGCTGTTCGCCGGGCCGAAGGACTACGACATCCTCAAGGGGCTCGGGATCGGCCTGGAGAAGATTCTCAACTTCGGCTTCTTCAGCGTCATCGCGCTGCCCCTCTTCTACGCGATGAAGTTCCTGCACGGGTACGTGGGAAACTACGGCTGGTCGATCGTCATCCTGACGGTGGTCATCCGGCTGCTGTTCTTCCCGATCATGTACAAGGGCCAGATCAAGATGCGCGTCATGCAGGACAAGATGAAGCGCGTCCAGCCGAAGGTGAAGGCGCTGCGCGAGCGCTACCACAGGCTGGAGAAGAAGGAGGTCGAGAAGGGGCACGCGGGGGCGCGGCAGAAGCTGCGCCGCGAGATGAACGAGGAGATGATGCGCCTCTACAAGGAGGAGGACATCAATCCCCTCGGCTCGATGTCCGGCTGCCTGCCCATTCTCCTTCAAATCCCGATCCTGTACGGCTTCTACACCATCCTGTCGATCGCGATCGAGCTGCGGCGGGCGCCGTTCATGCTGTGGATCCGCGACCTGTCCAGCAAGGACCCGTACTTCGTCACCCCCATCATCATGGGCGGCACGCAGCTCATCCAGCAGGCCATGACGTCGTCCTCGATCCCGGACCCGGCGCAGCGCCGCGTCATGTACCTCATGCCGATCATGTTCACCTGGATCTTCCTCCAGTTCCCCTCGGGGCTGGTGCTATACTGGCTGGTGAACAACCTCCTGGGAATCGGACAGCAGTACCTGATCAACAAGCAGGCGGCGGCCTCCGAGAAGAAGCCGGAGTGACCACGGCCCGCCACGCGTTCTTCGTT
Organism: Binatia bacterium; assembly: GCA_035606645.1. Lineage (GTDB taxonomy): Bacteria > Acidobacteriota > Polarisedimenticolia > Gp22-AA2 > Gp22-AA2 > Gp22-AA3. Next base: position 14,828 of record DATNEZ010000104.1, on the reverse strand, counting down.
GTTGGGGCCGTGCGGAGATGAACCGGATGCGTCACGAGCGGGACGGCGGGGCGGACGGGGAAGCCGAGGCGCCGGCCGCCGATCCGGCCGACGTCGTGCGCCTGGCGGAGCGCATCCTGCAAGGCCTCGGCCTGGACATCAAGGCGACGGCGGGCGACGGGGCGGAGGCGATCCAGGTGGACCTGACCGGGCCGGACGGAGAGCACCTCCTGAACCGCAAGGGGGAAGGGCTCGCCGCGCTGCAGTACCTCCTGAACCGGATCATCTACCGCGGCCGGAAGGGGCGCAAGATCCAGGTCGACTGCGGCGGGTTCCGCAAGATGCGCGAGGACGAGATCGTGGAGATCGCGGTGCGCTCGGCGGAAAAAGTGAAGGCCGGCGGCCAGGAATGCCTGCTGAGCCCGCTCAATCCCTACGAGCGGAGGCTGGTGCACATCGCCCTGTCCGAGATCGGCGGGGTCGAGACGCGCAGCGTCGGCGACGGTTTCCTGAAGCAGATCGCCATCATGCCGGCCGGAAAATCCGGACAGGACGGGGAGCCGGACGGCCGCTAGGAGGCCGTTCGCGTGCCCGGACACCCTTCCGATCGCCGCCGTCCGGCGCCGAAGGCGCCAGGATCGTCCCCCATGCAGGAGCCTCGTCCCCTGAGTCCCGGGCACGGCGTCACCGAAACCGGCCCGGCGCCCGCCACCGAGACGATCGTCGCCGTCTCCACGCCCCCCGGCCGCGGCGGGATCGGCGTCGTCCGCCTGTCCGGCCCGCGCGCCATCGCCATCGCCAACGGCCTGTTCCGTCCTTCCGGGAAGTTCGCGGCGGAGGCGCGGATTGCCTTCGGCCGTTTCGTGGACCAGGCGGGGGAGACGATCGACCACGGATATCTCGCGGCCTTTCCTCCGCCCGGCACGTTCACCGGCGAGCCGACGGCCGAGCTGTGGGCGCACGGCAGTCCCGCGGCGCTGCGTCTCCTGCTCCAGGCGGCGGTCGCCCTGGGGGCGCGGCCGGCGACGCCCGGAGAGTTCTCGCTGCGGGCTTTCCTGAACGGGCGCATGGACGTGACGCAGGCGGAGGCGATCCGCGACCTGATCGAGGCGCGCACCGCCTTCCAGGCGAAGGTGGCGCACGACCAGGTCCAGGGGCGGATCTCCGCCGAGGTGAACCGGCTGAAGGACCGACTGGCGGACGCCGTCGCCCGGCTCGAGGCGTCGATCGAGTTCTCCGAGGAGTCCGAAGCGGAACGCTTCCTTCCGCAGGGCGGCCTTCGTCCGGAGCTCGAGTCGATACGGGGCGCCATCGAGCGCCTGGCCGGGACCTTCGAGCGCGGCCGGCGCGTGCGGGACGGCGCAACGGTCGCGATCGTCGGATCGCCCAATGCGGGAAAGTCGAGCCTGTTCAACCGTCTTCTGGAGGAGGAACGGGCCATCGTCACCCCCGTGGCCGGCACGACGCGGGACATCCTTGAGGAGGCGCTCGATCTCCGGGGCATTCCCGTCGCGCTCCGCGACACGGCGGGGCTGCACGATCCGACGGACGAGGCGGGGGCCGAGGCGGTGCGCCGGGCGCGCGGGGCGATCGCGACGGCGGACGTCCTGGTCCTCGTCCTCGACGGGTCGCGCCCGCTTCTGGACGAGGAGCGGGCGCTCCTGGCCGGGCTCGACAGGAGCCGCGCCCTCGTGGCGATCAACAAGATCGACCTGGACTCGGGCCTCGGCCTGGACGAGGCGCTGCGCCTGAAGCAGAGCCACGGGGCGCTCGAGGTCTCCGCCAGGACCGGGGCCGGGATCGACGCGCTGCGGCGGGCGCTCGAGGAGGCGGTCTCATCGGGGACCTCGGCGTCGCGCGAGGACACGTTCATCACCAACGTCCGCCATCGCGATCTCCTGATGAAGGCGGCCGGGGCGATGGCGCGCGCCTCGGAGGGGACGGGGCGGGGCGTGCCGGACGAGTACCTGATCCCGGACTACCGCGAGGCCCTCGACCGGCTGGGGGAGATCACGGGAGAGGTCGGGATCGACGGGATCTACGAGCGCATCTTCCGGAATTTCTGCATCGGCAAATGACGGCGGGCGAAGCGCGGGGTGCCACGGGGATGAAGTACGACGTGGTGGTCGTCGGAGCGGGGCATGCGGGCTGCGAGGCGGCCCTGGCCGCGGCGCGCATGGGGTGCGAGACCGCCCTGGTGACGCTGGACGCGGGGGCCGTGGCGCGCATGTCGTGCAACCCGGCGATCGGCGGGCTGGCCAAGGGCCACCTGGTGCGCGAGATCGACGCGCTGGGCGGGGAGATGGGCCTTGCGATCGACGCGACCGGCATCCAGTTCCGGCTGCTCAACCGGAGCCGCGGCCCGGCGGTGCAGGCCCCCCGGGCGCAGGCCGACAAGGACGGGTATTCCGAGAGGATGCACCGCGTCGTCTCGTCCACGCCGCGCCTGACGCTCATCGAAGCCGAGACGCGCGACCTGGTGATCGAGGACGGCGTCCTGCGCGGCGTCGTGCTGGCCGGCGGGGAGATCCTGCAGGCCGCCGCGGCGGTGGTGACGACCGGGACGTTCCTGCGCGGTCTTTTGCACATCGGCCTCGAGAACCGGCCGGGCGGGCGGATCCACGAGAAGACCTCCGTCGGGCTGTCGCAGACGCTCGAGCGTCTGGGCCTGCCGATGGGGCGGCTGAAGACCGGCACGCCGCCGCGGGTGCTCCGGAGCTCCGTCGACTTCGCGGCGCTCGACCGGCAGCCGGGGGACGAGGAGCCGGTGCCGTTCTCCTTCGAGACGGACGCCATCACGACGCCCCAGGTCGACTGCCACATCACCTTCACCAATCCGAGGACGCACGCGATCATCCGCGGCCATCTCGACCGCTCCCCGCTGTACACCGGGCGGATCACGTCGGTGGGGCCGCGCTACTGCCCGTCGATCGAGGACAAGGTGGTGCGCTTCGCCGACCGCGACAAGCATCAGATCTTCGTCGAGCCGGAGGGGCGCGACCATCCGTGGATCTACCTGAACGGCGTGTCGACCAGCCTCCCGGCCGAGGCCCAGATCGAGATGGTCCGATCGATCCGCGGCCTGGAAGAGGCGGAAGTGGCGCGCGCCGGCTACGCGGTCGAATACGACTTCGTGCAGCCGACCGCCTGCCGCCACACGCTCGAGACCAGGTCCGTGCGGGGCCTGTTCCTGGCGGGGCAGATCAACGGCACGACCGGGTACGAGGAAGCGGCGGCGCTCGGCCTGATCGCCGGCATCAATGCCGCGCTTCAGGTGCAGGCCCGGCCGCCCCTCGTGCTGTCGCGGGGCGAGGCGTACATCGGAGTCCTCGTGGACGACCTGGTCCTCAAGGGGACCGCCGAGCCGTACCGCATGTTCACCTCGCGCGCCGAGTACCGTCTCCTGCTCGACGCGGACAGCGCCGATCTCAGGCTGACCGGTCGCGGCCGGGACGTCGGCCTGGTCGACGACCGGCGCCAGGCGCGATTCGCCGAGAGGCGGGACGGGATCCTCTCCCTCACCCGCCGCCTCGAGTCGCGGACGATCAGGCCCTCGAGCGCGGACGGGCGCCGCGCGGAGGAGTCGCTCGGCGTCCGCATCATCGAGCCCACCACCCCGGCCCGCCTCCTCAGGCGCAGCGACCTGGACATCGAGGCCCTTCTCCGGCTGGTGGCGGACGACGTCCCGGCGGCCCTGCGGCCGCGCGACCAGCGCTACGTCGCCAACCGCCTACGCTATGGCGGATACATCGAGCGGCAGGAGCGGGACTTGGAGAGAATGAGGCGCGAGGACGGCAGGCGGATCCCCCCCGACTTCGAGTACCAGGGGATTCCCGGCCTGTCGAGCGAGATCGTCGAGAAGCTCACGAGGGCCAGGCCCGAGACCCTGGCGCAGGCGGGGCGCATCTCCGGGGTCACGCCGGCGGCGCTCACCCTGATGAATGTCTACATCGAGAAGTCCGTCCGCCCGGCCGGACTTCGACGGCGCCCCGAGCCGGCTACTTGAGGAACAGGTCCTTCACGTCCACCCCGAAGAACTGGTAGCCGCTGTATCGCAGGACGACCATGCTCTCCCACTCCTCCTGACCCTCCAGGTCCAGGCTGAAGGTCCTGAACTCCAGCTGGTCGGGGAGTGAAAGCGTGTGCAACTCATTGAGAAAAGTGATGTTATAGCTATTTCCCTGGGGCTTCTTCCCCATCGGAAAGACCAGGAACCTGGGGGCCTGGCGGTACTCCTTGAGCTGCGTCTTGAGGCGCTCGGTCTGGTTCCCCGGTTCCGCCTCGACCTTGAGGATGTTGACGTTCTCCACGTCCACCCAGATCTTTCCGCTCCACTGGTAGATGGTCGTGCCGGTGGTGAACGGAATGGGGGCGGTGAACTCGAGGATGTACGCCTGTCGGAGCGAGAACCACTCCTCCCCGGCGGCGCGGAAGCGGAACAGCTTCTGCCGGTCGGGGGCGAACATCAGCGTCCAGGAGAACGCATCGGGGAATGCGAAATTGAGGCTCGTCTCGGGGACCGTCTTTCCGAGCCGGCCGGTGTGCGCCTGGCGGAACGGCCTGTACCTCTGCTCCTGGGCCTCGACGTACATGTAGTCGAAGCGTCTCTCGTCTTTCGGTTCGTCGGATGTTCTCAGGGTCTCGATGCAGACGAAGCGGAGCGCGACCGTCTCGTAGGCGTGCGCCCTCTCCCCCAGCCTCTTGAGCAGCGCGTCGAGATCGTAGGTCGCGGGGGTTTCCCCCGGCGAGGGGGCCGGCGATGGAGTCGGAACGGCCGGCGGAGTCCTGGCCGGAGTCGGCGTGCGGGCCGGCGGCGGTCCTGCCGGGGCTCCCGGGATCGAGGTCCCCGCCAAGGCGACGCCCGCCGTCACCGCGAGCACGAGCAGGAGCCGTCTTTTCCGCTTCACGATCCCCCTCCCCCGTCATGCTAACGTACGCCCTCTATGGTATCCGCTTTTCGCGAGCGGCTCCTCGCCGGCGTGCAGTCGATCGGGCGCTCCCTGTCCGACTGGGAGGTCGAGGCCCTCGCCGTCCATTACCGGCTTCTGCAGGAATGGAGCAGCCGGATGAACCTGACCGGCATCAAGGACCTGGATTCGATCGTCCGCCGGCACTTCCTGGAGCCGATCGCCGCCAGCGACCTGGTCGGCGAGGACGGGAGGCTGGTCGACCTTGGATCGGGGAACGGCTTCCCGGCGATCCCTCTGAAAGTGCTGAGGCCCCGGCTCGATCTCGTCCTGGTCGAGGCCTCCGAGAAGAAGTCGTCGTTCCTGTGGGCCGTACTCCGGGAGCTTCGCCTGCAGACGGCCCGGGTCGAGACCCGGCATGTCCGCGAAACGGCCGACCTGGCCGACCTCTTCCCCTGCCGGTACCTGACCCTCAGGGCCATCCAGGCGAGGAGCGTTCTGAAAGGGAGGCCGATCCCGATCCTCGAGCCCGGAGGGAAGGGGCTCTTCTTCCTGTCGGCGGCAGACGCCGAGGCCCTGAAGCGCCGTCCCGTGGCGGGACTGAGCCTCATCGACACCCGCCCGCTGCCCGGCGGCCCCGATTCGGTCGTCGCGATCCTGGGGCCGGGGACCGCCTGAAGCCGGACGGATGTTCCACGTGGAACATCTAGGAGTGTGTCCGAGTATGCGGCCCGCAATCCCCATGCGCCCTTCGGGTTCCGGCGGCGTGGGGCCGTCTGCTTCGTTGCCTCGCATCCGGCCCCACTGCGTCCGGAACGCGACCCGGCCCAATACTCGGACTCACTCCCAGGTCGCCCGATGTTCCACGTGGAACATTTCGGGGCTTCGGGACGGCGCCGGGGCACACCGCTGTGTTACCCTTCGCCGCACATGGGACGCATCGTCGCCATCGCCAACCAAAAGGGCGGGGTCGGTAAGACGACGACGGCCGTCAGCCTCGCGGCTGCGCTGGCGATCGCCGAGCGGACCACGCTCCTGATCGACATGGACTCCCAGGCCTCCTCGACCAAGGGACTGGGACTCAAGCCGAACCCCGGAGGAGAGATGTACAGCGTCCTCTCCGGCGAGGTCCGGCTCGAGCAGATTCTCGTGCCGACGGAGCTCGAATGCCTGACCGTCGCGCCGGCGAGCCGCGACCTGGTCGGCATCGAGGTCGAGCTGGCCGGCGTCCAGGGGCGCGAGTACCGTCTCCGCGAGGCGGTCGCGGAGATCCGGGACCGGTTTCAGTACATCCTGATCGACTGCCCTCCGTCCCTCGGGCTCCTGACCATCAACGCCCTCGCCGCGGCCGACGGGATCCTCATCCCGGTGCAGTGCGAATACCTGGCGCTCGAGGGAGTGTCGGAGCTGGTCGAAACGCTCTACCGGATCCGGGCCTCGGTGAACCGGGACCTCGAGCTGGACGGCGTGCTGCTCACCATGTTCGACGAGCGCACCAACCTGTCCCGCCAGGTCGTCGCCGACATCCGCTCGTTCTTCAAGGAAAGGGTCTACCGGACGATCGTGCCGCGTAACGTCAGGCTCGGCGAGGCCCCCAGCTTCGGCAAGCCAATCATGTTGTACGACATCCGCTCCAAGGGCTCGGAGTCGTATCTGAATCTGGCCCGTGAGGTGATCAGGCGTCATGAAAAGACAGGCACTCGGCAAAGTACTGAGCAGCCTCATCCCTGAGCCGGCGTTCATCAGGCCGGACGCGGGGCTTCTGATGCTGGACGTGAAGCGGATCAAGCCGAGCCGCTTCCAGCCCCGATCCGATTTCAGCGGGCTCGAGGGGCTGGTCGACTCGATCCGCGAGAACGGCATCGTCCAGCCGGTGATCGTGAGGCAGGAGGAAGACGGCTACCACCTGATCGCCGGCGAGAGGCGCTGGCGCGCCGCGCAGGTCGCCGGGATGGAGAAAATCCCGGCCATCGTCCGGAAGGTGGCGGACGACCGCGTGCTCGAGATCGCCCTGATCGAGAACATCCAGAGGAAGGAGCTGAACCCGATCGAGGAGGCCAAGGCCTACGAAGTCCTCCTCGACGAGATGAAGCTGTCCCACGCCGATGTGGCCCGGCGCGTAGGAAGGGATCGGTCGTCTATATCTAACTCATTGAGAATATTGAAGTTACCAATTGTCATCCAGGATTTCTTGCGGGATGGCAGCCTGTCGGTCGGGCACGCCAAGGTGATCATGGCAATTCCGGACGCCGAGACACAGATTAAGGTCGCCGGGGAGGTCGCCGGCAACCTGCTCTCCGTCCGTGAGACCGAGCAGCGGGTGGCGGAGCTGGGTGCGGCGTCAGGCCGGGCCGGCAGGAAGCCGCGCAAGGACGTCGCGGGCGGCTTGAAGCCGGATCCGAACGTCGCCGCCGCCGCCGATCGGCTGACGAGGGCGCTGGCCACGAAGGTGCGGATCGCGCAGCGGGGCGAGCGGGGGAAGATCGAGATCGAGTTCTATTCGAGCGAGGAGCTGCAGCGACTGTACGAGTTTCTTTTGACCGCGGAGAAGGGGCACTGACGACGTCAGCCGCCCTGCCGCCGCAGGGGGGCGGAGCCGATGAAGGGAGGATTTGTCATGCCATTCAGCAAGGATGCGCTGCTCAGGGATCACGTGTCCCCGGATGACATCAGCGGATTCCTGGCGGAGGGGACGGAGATCCAGGGGGAGGTCCGCTTCCGGGACGTCCTCCGCGTCGACGGGAAGATCGGCGGGAAGGTGATCTCCGAGAAGGAGCTGGTGGTCGGCGAGTCGGGAGAGGTCGAGGCGGAGGTCGAAGTCGGCATCCTGTCCGTGAGCGGCAAGGTGACCGGAACGATCCACGTCCGCGAGAAGCTGGAGATTCACCCCACCGGGCGGGTCGTCGGCGACGTCACCCTGGAGAAGCCGAACCTGGTGATTCACGAGGGGGGGATCTTCGAGGGGAACATCGACATGAACGCCGGCAAGAAGAAGGACGCCCGCGACGTCCCGCACAAAGAAAACGACCTGGAGCAGATCAGGAAGCACAGCTCGACGAACTGACTAGGAAGCTTTCCTTCGAGGCAGGCCCGCCGCGAGAACCACGGCCGGCTCCTCCGCCGACGGCGAAACCGTCCGCGCGGACTCGAGCATCTCCACGATGTCCCGGTCCCACCATCCCTTGGCGACCTCCTCCCGCATGATCGTCATGACCGTTTCATGGGGCAGCGCCTTGCGATAGGGCCGGGCGGTGGCCAGGGCGTCGTAGACATCCACGACCGTGATGATGCGCACCAGAAGCGGGATCTCCTTCCCCGCCAGGTGGTCGGGATAGCCCGAGCCGTCGAGCTTCTCGTGGTGATGCCGGATCAGGGGGATGACCCGCTCCATCGTGCGCATGGTCTTGCAGAGATTGGCGCCGACGGCGGGATGGGTCCTCATGACCGTGAGCTCCTCGGGCGTCAGGGGGGCCGGCTTGTTCAGGACCGAGTCGGACACCGCGATCTTCCCCAGGTCGTGGAAAATCCCCCCCAGCCACAGCGTCTCGAGGTCCTCCTGGCCCAGGCCGAGGGTCTTCCCGATCCTGACCGCGTACTGCCCCAGCCGCTTGCAGTGATCCCCGGTGTACCGGTCGCGCCCCTCGACGACCAGCGCGATGCTCTTCAGGACGTTCGAGGCGTGCTCGAACTCGTCCGTGAAGTGCTTCAGCGACAGGAGGGACCGGATCCGGGTGGTGAGCTCGACGGTGTTGAACGGCTTGTTCAGGAAATCGTCGGCGCCGATGTCGATCGCCTTGAGCTTGTCGGTCATCAGATCGAGGGTGGTCAGCACGATGATCGGCACGAGCCGCGTCCGGGGGTCGTTCTTCATCTCGCGGCAGACCTCGTACCCGTCCCGCTTCGGCATCATCAGGTCGAGCAGCACGAGGTCGGGGACGTGCTCGGCGACGGAGGCCAGCGCCTGCTCGCCGTCCGCCGCCTCGACGATCTGGTATCCCAGGGGGTCCAGGAGCTCGCGGAGGAGCCTGCGGTTTTCCGGTTCGTCGTCCGCGATCAGAATCCGCTCGGAGGTCATGCCCGATCCCTCAGTGGCGCTGCTGCTTCAAAAGATTCGCGTGGCGGGGCCGGATGTCAAGGCACGGACGGAAATGTGATCGAGCGCCCGTTTCCTGGACACGCCGCTCCCGCCTAAGCCCCATCATCGTTGACACTTCGGCGGGGCGTGTGCTACGTTCCGCCGTTCCGAAATGGTTTCCCGGCGGCGCCACGGACGGGCGGCGCGCGTCCTTCCGGTCCCGGCCGCCGGGCCTTCCCTGTCCGGAGAACACGAGTGCAGCCAGTCGCCGTCGCGAAGCGGTACGCGCGGGCCCTCGCCGACCATGTCGAGCAGGCCGGGAAGAAGGGGACGCCCGTCCGGTCCGCGCGGACCGGCCAGAAGGCCGCCTCGGACCTCGAGACGGTCGCGGACGAGCTGGACCTGGTCGCCCGGGTGCTCGGCGCCGACGCCAGGTTCCAGAGGTTCTTCGCGGACCCCTCGGTCCCCCAGGACGCCAAGCAGGCGGCGATCGACGCCCTGGCGAAGAAGGGGAAGCTCGGCGACGCGGCCAGGAAGCTCCTCGTGGTGCTGGTCGCCAACCGGCGGCTCGGAGCGATCGGCGCCGTCCGGGACGCGTTCGCGGCGATCAAGGACGAGCGCATCGGCATCGTCTCGGCCGAAGCCACCACGGCGGTGCCGCTCTCGTCCGCCGAGGCGAAGCGCCTGCACGCGGCGCTGGAAAACATGACCGGACAATCCGTGAGGGTCACGCACCGCGTAGACCCGTCCGTGCTGGGGGGGGCCCGCACCCGCATCGGGTCGAAGGTCTACGACGGCACGCTGAGGCACAAGCTGGATACCCTGCGCGGTCGGCTCGTGGGCGCGCGCTGAACGGTACCGTGAGACTCGATTCCTAGGAGACAGTCGCATGGCGGAGATCAAGGCGGACGAGATCACCAGCGTCCTGAGGCAGCAGATCGAGGGGTTCCAGGGGGGCGTGGACGTCTCCGAGGAGGGGACGATCATCTCGGCCGGGGACGGCATCGCCCGGGTCTACGGCCTGGAGAATTGCATGGCCGGCGAGCTCCTGCAGCTGCCGCACAACGTCTACGGGATGGCCCTCAACCTCGAGGAAGAGTCGGTCGGGGTGGTGCTGTTCGGCGAGTTCTTCAAGATCAAGGAAGGGGACACCGTCAAGCGCACCGGCCGCATCACCGAGGTGCCCGTGGGGGACGAGCTGATCGGCCGCGTGGTCAACCCGCTGGGGATGCCGCTGGACGGCAAGGGGCCGATCGCCACGAAGAAGACCGGGCAGCTCGAGCGGATCGCGCCCGGCGTCGTCGACCGCCAGCCGGTCAAGGAGCCGCTGCAGACCGGCATCAAGGCGATCGATGCCATGATCCCGATCGGCCGGGGCCAGCGCGAGCTGATCATCGGGGACCGCCAGACCGGCAAGACCGCCATCGCCATCGACGCCATCCTGAACCAGAAGGACAGCGGCGTCGTCTGCATCTACGTCGCCATCGGCCAGAAGCGATCCACCGTCGCGCAGGTGGTCAAGACGCTGACCGACATGGGGGGCATGGCCTACACCATCGTCGTGACCGCCTCGGCCTCCGACCCGGCGACCCTGCAATACATCGCGCCGTACGCCGGCTGCTCCATGGGAGAGTTCTTCCGCGACAACGGGCGGCACGCGCTGGTCATCTACGACGACCTGAGCAAGCACGCCGCCGCGTACCGCGAGATCTCCCTCCTGCTGCGGCGGCCGCCCGGCCGGGAGGCCTACCCCGGGGACGTCTTCTACCTGCACTCGCGCCTGCTGGAGCGCGCCGCGAAAATGAGCGACGAGCTCGGAGGAGGCTCGCTGACGGCGCTGCCGGTCATCGAGACGCAGGCCGGCGACGTGTCGGCCTACATCCCGACGAACGTCATCTCGATCACCGACGGCCAGATCTACCTGGAAGGCGATCTGTTCTTCTCGGGCATCCGCCCGGCGGTGAACGTCGGCCTGTCGGTCAGCCGCGTCGGCGGCAACGCGCAGATCAAGGGGATGAAGCAGGTCGCCGGGACGCTGCGCCTCGACCTGGCGCAGTTCCGCGAGCTGGCGGCGTTCGCGCAGTTCGGCTCCGACCTGGACAAGGCGACGCAGGCCCAGCTGGCGCGCGGCCAGCGCCTGACCGAGCTCCTGAAGCAGCTGCAGTACAGGCCCCTGTCGGTCGAGAAGCAGGTCATCGCCCTGTTCGCCGGGGTCAACGGCTTCCTGGACGGCCTGGAGGTCTCTCAAGTCCGCGCCTTCGAGGAGGTGCTGTACAAGCACCTCGACGGCCCGGGGCGACCGCTGGCCAGGAAGCTGGTGGAGAAGAAGGCGATCGACGACGGGATCAAGGCGGAGCTCCGCTCCATGCTCGACGCCCTGAAGGCCGACTTCGTGGCGAAGGTCTGATGGCCAACGTCCGCGACTACCGCACCCGCATCCGCAGCGTCAAGAGCACGCAGCAGATCACCCGCGCCATGAAGCTGGTGTCGGCGTCCAAGCTGCGCCGGGCGCAGGACCGGATCCTGGCGGCCCGCCCCTACGCCCGCAAGATGCTCGAGGTGCTGTCCTCCCTCGCCGCGCGCGCCCACCCCGAGAAGCACCCGCTCCTCAGCCGGCGACCGGAGGACAGGGTCCTGGTGGTCGTGATCACCGCCGACAAGGGGCTGTGCGGCTCGTTCAACACCAACATCCTGAACCGCGCGCGGGCCTTCCTGGACGAGCGGCGGCGGGGCCCGGCGGCCCTGCTCCAGGTCGACGTCGTCGGGAAGAAGGCGCGGGACTGGTTCCGGCGGCGCGACTACCAGGTGGGCCGCATCGTCGTCGACATCTTCAGGAACGTCACCTTCGAGGAGGCCAAAGACATCGCCGCCCCGCTGATCGATCGCTTCTCGCGCAGCGAGCTCGACACGGTGTACCTGGTCTACAACGAGTTCAAGTCGGTGATGCAGCAGCGCGTGGTGGTGGAGCCGCTCCTGCCGATCCCGCAGGGCGCGTTCGCCGCGGGGGCCGCGCAGCCCGAGGACTACCTCTACGAGCCGGACCAGGAGAGCCTGTTCGCGGCGCTCCTGCCGAAGCACGTGATGATCCAGGTGCAGCGGGCGCTATTGGAGTCGGCCGCGGCCGAGCACGGCGCCCGCATGACGGCGATGGAGAACGCCACCCGGAACGCCGGGGAGATGATCGACTCCCTGACGCTGCAGATGAACAAGATCCGGCAGGCGGCCATCACCAAGGAGATCCTCGAGGTCGTCAGCGGCGCCGAGGCGCTGAAGTAGCGGGCCGGTGAGGACGCCGCTGAGGCCGGGCGAGGAGCTGGTGGCGATGGTGCGGCGCCACTGGGTGGTGCTGAGCGGCCCGTTCGCCGCGGCGCTGTTCCTGCTGGGGTGCCTGATCGGGGCGTGGTTCATCAGGCGGCCCTGGATCGCCCCGGCGGCCGGCGCGGCGCTGGCGGTGGCGGCCGTCTGGGCCGGCTGGCGCTGGCTCGAGTGGCGCTGCGATCTCTGGGCGATCACGTCGGAGCGCGTGATCGACGAGTCGGGGGTGCTGTCGCTGCGGGCAGTGGACAGCCCGCTCGACAAGATCCACAACGTCGCGTGCAGCCAGACACTGATGGGACGGGTGCTGGGGTACGGGACGCTGAACATCCAGACCGCCGCGGAGGCCGGCTCCACCACGATCGAGAGCGTGGCGCGGCCGATGGAGGTGAAGGAGGCGATTCTCGAGCGGCAGCAGCGGGGCCGCTACCGGGCGGGAGACGATCCTCGCGGGGCGGCGGCCGGAGCCCGCGCCGCCGAGGATCGCAGGAGCCAGGGGCCGGACGCCGCGGGCGCCGGCCACGAGACGAGAGAGTGCCCGTTCTGCGCGGAGCGGATCAAGGCCCGCGCCAAGGTGTGCCGCTTCTGCGGCCGCGATGTCTAGGGGTCCTACCCTGTTGAGGAGAACGCGTCGATGAACGTCGGCAAGATCGTTCAGATCATCGGTCCCGTGGTGGACGTGCAGTTCACCGACGAGAACCTGCCCGCCATCTACAACGCCGTGCGCATCACCAGCGAGGGGTTCGACGTCCCGCAGGCGATCGACGTCATCGCCGAGGTGGAGCAGCACCTGGGGGAGGGGCGCGTCCGCTGCGTGGCGATGGAGCCGACCGACGGCATGGTGCGCGGCATGAAGGCCCACGACACCGGGGCGGCGATCATGGTGCCGGTCGGCAAGGAGGTCCTGGGACGGGTCATCAACGTCCTCGGGAGGCCGGTCGACAAGATGGGGCCGATCCAGGCCGCCAAGAGCCTGCCGATCCACCGCGAGGCCCCCTCGTTCGAGGAGCAGAGCACCGAGCTGCAGATGTTCGAGACCGGCATCAAGGTGATCGACCTGCTCGAGCCGTACCTGAAGGGGGGCAAGACCGGGTTGTTCGGCGGGGCCGGCGTCGGCAAGACGGTCATCATCATGGAGCTGATCAACAACGTCGCCCTGAAGCACGGCGGCGTGTCGGTCTTCGCAGGCGTGGGCGAGCGCACCCGCGAGGGGAACGATCTCTGGCGCGAGATGAAGGAGTCGGGGGTCATCGGCAAGACCGCCCTGGTGTACGGCCAGATGACCGAGCCCCCCGGGGCGCGCCTGCGGGTCGGCCTGACGGGGCTGACGGAGGCGGAGTACTTCCGCGACTTCGAGGGGCAGGACGTCCTGCTGTTCATCGACAACATCTTCCGCTTCACGCAGGCGGGGTCGGAGGTGTCGGCGCTCCTCGGACGCATGCCGTCGGCGGTCGGCTACCAGCCGACATTGGCGACCGAGCTGGGGGAGCTGCAGGAGCGCATCACCTCGACCGTGAAGGGATCGATCACCTCGGTGCAGGCGATCTACGTGCCGGCCGACGACTACACCGACCCGGCCCCGGCGACGACGTTCGCGCACCTGGACGCCTCGACCAACCTGTCGCGCAAGATCTCCGAGCTGGGCATCTACCCGGCGGTCGATCCGCTGGCCTCGACGTCGCGCATCCTCGACCCGCGCATCGTCGGCCAGGAGCACTACGACGTGGCGCGCGGCGTGCAGGGGATCCTGCAGCGCTACAAGGACCTGCAGGACATCATCGCCATCCTCGGGATCGACGAGCTGTCCGAGGAGGACAAGGTCATCGTGGCGCGGGCGCGCAAGATCCAGAAGTTCCTGTCCCAGCCGTTCTTCGTGGCGGAGCAGTTCACCGGCCAGAAGGGGAAGTACGTGCCGGTCGCCGAGAGCGTGCGCTCCTTCAAGGAGGTGCTGGAGGGGAAGCACGACGACCTGCCGGAGCAGGCGTTCTACCTGGTGGGCGGCATCGACGAGGTGATCGAGCGGGCCGAGAAGATGAAGTCGGCCGCCTGAGGAGATGCCATGCCATTGCCCGAGTCGATCCAGCTGGAGATCGTCACGCCCGAGCAGCGCCTCGCCAACGAGGTGGTGGACGAGGTGGTCCTGCCCGGAAGCGAGGGCTCGCTCGGCGTCCTCCCCGGCCACACGCCGCTCCTGACGACGCTGGGCATCGGCGAGCTGATGTACCGGCGCGGGACGACGAAGCACCACGTGGCGATTGCCTGGGGTTTCGCCGAGGTCCTCCCGGACCGCGTGAGCGTCCTGGCGGAGATCGCCGAGAAGGCCGAGGGGATCGACCGCGACCGGGCCGTCCAGGCGCGCGATCGCGCCGTGGCCCGGCTGCGCGGAGGCTCGCCCGACACCGACTTCAAGCGCGCCCAGACGGCGTTGCAGAAGGCGATCATCCGTCTCCAGGTCGCCTCGGGCGTCGGGCCGAACGAGCCGTCGTAGGCCGCGTCGGCGCTCCGGCCGCGGGCCGGCGAGGACCACCATGCAGCCCCGGGCGAGACTCTCC
>DATNEZ010000101.1:0-7353 GCA_035606645.1 Binatia bacterium | reverse complement strand
CGCTCCCTCTCCTCCGGCGCGTTGTCGATCGAGTCGAACGACCGCACCAGGATCTTCGGGAACTTCTTGTTCAGCGCTATCGTGATCGCCGACGTCAACTTCGTCTTCCCGTGGTCCACGTGTCCGATCGTCCCCACGTTCACGTGCGGCTTCGTCCTCTGGAATTTCTCTTTGCCCATCTCAGCCCTCCGAAGGCCGCGGCGGCTTCCTCGCGGCCTCGCCGATCCTCATCGCGCCCGCCGCGGCGGGCCTCCGGGGCGCCCCGGCGCCCGCTGTCGTCCGAAAGGTGGAGCCCACGACCGGGATTGAACCGGTGACCCCTTCCTTACCAAGGAAGTGCTCTACCACTGAGCCACGTGGGCCCGGGAATGAAGCGATGGAGCGGGAAACGGGATTCGAACCCGCGACCCTCAGCTTGGAAGGCTGATGCTCTACCCCTGAGCTACTCCCGCGTTGCCTGCGAACGGCTGGGGTCAGGAACCATCGCGCCACTGGCGCCTGGCCGCAGCCGCCGTCCCCCCGTCCAAATCCCTCTCGTGCCGCCGTGCCTCGCGCCGCCCTCGTCATGGCGCGCCCGATCTCCGCCGCTTCATCTCCGCCCGACGCACACCGAAGTGGTGGGGAGAGGAGGATTCGAACCTCCGAAGCACTACGGCGGCAGATTTACAGTCTGCTCCCTTTGACCGCTCGGGAATCTCCCCACGGAAGCACCGCCGTCCGCGACCAGAGCCTTCCCTGAAACGACGGTGTAGAAACACAAACGACTGCTCATGCGGGTGGAGCTGGCGAAGGGATTTGAACCCCCGACCGGCTGATTACAAATCAGCTGCTCTACCCGCTGAGCTACGCCAGCTTGAGAAACGCCGAATGGTAACATGCATTTACGCGGCCCGCAAGATGCCTGTCCCAAAATTTTATCGGTCCGTCCGGCGGCCGCCGCCGGCCTCACCGGACGCCTCCCCGCCCCGCTGGCGAACCACCTCGAACAGGACCACACCCGCCGCCACCGCGAGGTTCAGCGACTCCACTCCGGCCGCCAGGGGGACCGACAGGACCACGTCGCAGGTCTCCCGCGCCAGCCGGCGCAGACCGCGACCTTCCCCCCCGAAAACCAGCGCCACGGGCACGGTCAGGTCGAAGGAGGTCCAGGACTCTCCCCCCTCCGCATCCAGGCCCGCGACCCAGATGTTTCTTTCCTTCATGGACTTGAGGAGCGCGACGATGTTGGTCACCCGGGCGACCGGGAGGCGCTCGGCCAGGCCGGCGGAGGCCTTGACGGCGACCGGGGTCAGGCCGGCGGCGCCGCGCTCCGGGATGAACACGCCGTCGGCCCCCGCCGCAGCCGCCGTCCGGATGACCGCGCCGAGGTTCCGGGGGTCCTCGACGCCATCGAGGACCACGAAAAGGGCCCGGGGACCGGCGGCCGCCAGGAGGTCGTCGGCATCGGCGTAGGCCGCCCCTGCCACGACGGCCACCACCCCCTGGTGCGCCTCTCCCCCCGCGAGCCGATCGACGGCCCGGTCCGGCTGGAACTGCACCGGCACCCCCGCCTTGCGTCCCGCCTCGAGAATCTGCCGCATCCGCGCATCGCGGCGGGACTCGGCGATCACGACCCGTGTCACCGTGCGCCGGCCCGCCAGAAGCGCCTCGAGCACCGGGTGGATCCCGAACAGCAGGTCGCTCACGCCTCGCGACCGTGGCTCGCGGCGGCGAGCAGGGAGCGGACCCTCTCGGCGCACGGAGCGATCGGCCGCGGCAGCGTCAGCCGGCTCCCCTCTTCGATGACCGGAATGAATTTCACCAGCTCCGGGCCGGAGGGGCTGCCGGTGAGGGCGATCCGGATGGGATGGTAGAGGTCACGCCCCTTCGCGCCCGTTTCCCTGCGCACGTCGTCGACCAGCACCTGAAAGCGCGGGGCGGTCAGGGGTTCCTCCCCCAGGCGCCGCGCCAGCGCCTCGATGACGCCGCGCGATCGGGGGCCGTGAAACGCCTCGCGGACCTCCGGGTCGGCCACGCAGCGCTCCGCGGAAAATTCGAACAGCGCCGCGGCGTCCCGCGGCAGGTTGCTCATCTTCGGCAGCCGCTCCGCGTAGAGAAGCGCCAGCCGCCCGATCCATTCGCGGGCGCCTGCCGCGGTTCCCGCCGGCAGGTACCCCGCCTTGCGGAGGTGATCGGCCGCCAGGTCGACCAGCCGGTCGGCCGGGAGGCGGGCCATGTGGCGCGCCGCGAGCGCGTCGAGCTTCGGCAGGTCGAATATCGCCGGGGAGCGCGACACCCGATCGAACCCGAACTGCGCCACCAGCTCCTCCTTCGTCAGGAGGTCCTGCCCGCCCGGCGGCGACCATCCCAGGAGGGCGAGGTAGTTCATCAGGGCCTCGGGCGGGTACCCCTCCTCGCGGAACCAGGACAGGGAGGCCGCCCCTTCCCGCTTGCTCAACGGCGCGCCGCCGGGGCCGGCGATGAGGGGCAGGTGGGCGAAGCGCGGGACCGCGGGGGCGCCGAGCCCGGCGTACACCACGAGCTGGCGCGGCGTGTTCGACAGGTGGTCGTCCCCCCGGATGACGTGGCTCACGCGCATCAGCAGATCGTCCACCACGACCGCGAAGTTGTACGACGGCCAGCCGTCCCGCCTCAGGATGACGAAGTCCCCGATCTGCGAGATCGGGAAGCGCACCTCGCCGTGCACCAGGTCCTCGAAGGCGATCGACGTCTCGCCCGGCGCGGCCGCCCCCACGTTGAAGCGCACCGCCGCCGGCTCGGCGCGGCGGCGCCGCGCCGCCTCGTCCGCGGGAATCTGACGGCAGCGGCCCGGGTAGAGCGACGCCCTGCCGGCTTCACGCTGCGCGGCGCGCTCCTCCTCCAGCATCTGCTGCGAGCAGAAGCAGGGGTAGGCCAGGCCGCGGGCGATCAGGTCGTCCGCCTTCCCCTGGTAGATCGACAGCCTCTCCGACTGCCGGTACGGCCCGTCCGCTCCCTCTTCATCCACTCCTTCGTCCCAGCCGAGCCCGAGCCAGCGAAGGTCCTGAAGCAGCCGCACCTCGTGCTCGGGCAGCGAGCGGGCGGCGTCGGTGTCCTCGATGCGCAGGATGAAGACGCCGCCGTGACGGCGTGCGAACAGCCAGTTGAACAGCGCCGTGCGCGCGTTGCCGACGTGCAGCTCTCCGGTCGGCGAGGGGGCGAAGCGGACGCGGGGCGGCGTCATCTTCGGGGGCCCGACAGCAGGGCCACCGCCTGCGCCATGATCCCCTCCTGCCGACCGACCGCCCCCAGGCCCTCGAGACGCTTCGCCTTGAAGCCGACGGAGGACGGCGGCACTCCCAGGGCCCCGGCCAGGGAGGCCCGGATCGTCTCGAGGTGCGGCTGCAGGCGCGGCGCCTCCGCCAGGACCACCGTGTCGACGTTGACAATCTCGAACCCCCGGGCGCGGACCTCCCGCATGACGTCCTGCAGGAAGAACAGGCTGGAGCGGTCCTTCAGGCCCGGGTCGGAATCGGGGAAGCGAGTCCCCATGTCGGGAAGACCCAGGGCGCCGAGCAGGGCGTCGCACAGGGCGTGGGACAGCACGTCCGCGTCGGAGTGCCCCGCGAGCCCCAGGGAGTGCGGGATCTCGACCCCCCCGAGCACCAGGCGGCGTCCCGGCCGCAGCGCGTGCGCGTCGGCGCCGCAGCCGATCCGCAGGCCCGCGGGCGGCGCGCCGGCCCCTCGAGGGGACCGGGAACCCCGGGAGGCGGGCCGGGAGGCGCGTCGGGACGCGGCGGCCCGGGACGGTCGCGGCCTAGCCATGGGTCTCTCCTGTCCCGCGGCCGGCGAGGAGCGACTCCGCCAGGGCGAGATCCCGGGGCGTCGTGATCTTGAAGTTGTCCGGGGAGCCGGGGACGGCCGCGGGCCGGATCCCCGATCTCTCGACCAGCGCCGCGTCGTCGGTCCCGGCGAACCGGTCGCGCGCGGCGCGGGCGTGGGCCTCGCGCAGGAGGGCGGCGCGGAACCCCTGGGGCGTCTGCGCCAGGCGCAGCGTCTCGCGCGGCACGGTCTCCTCGATGCGGCCGTCCGCCGCCAGCCGCTTGACCGTTTCGGTCGCGGCGAGCACCGGCACGGCGGCCCCGTGCTCCGCGGCCGCCGCGATCACCGCATCGATGAGGGCGCGCGACACCAGGGGTCGCGCCGCGTCGTGCACCAGGACGACCTCCGCGTCGGACGGCGGGAGCGCCTCGAGCGCCAGCCGGACCGAATCCTGCCGCTCCTCGCCGCCGCGCACCAGGAGGACCCCTTTCGCCGCCGGGCCGAGCAGCCGTCCGGCCTCCGCCGGGTCCTGAACCGCGACGACGACGCGGCCGACCGCGGGATGGGAGGTGAAGGCGCGGAGCGCCCGTTCCAGGATGGTCGTCCCGCCCAGGCGAAGGAAGGCCTTGGGCCGGTCGGCCTCCATGCGGGCGCCGCGTCCCGCGGCGACGAGTATGGCGGCGACAGTCATGGGGTCCGGAGGGACGGGCGATCAGATCTTCAGGATCTCGTCTTCCTTGTGCTTCGACATCTCGTCGATCTGCTGGATGTGCAGATCGGTCTGTTTCTGCACCAGGTCGAGACCGCGCTTCTCGTCGTCCTCCGAGATCGTCTTCTCCTTCAGGAGCTTCTTGAGCGCTTCGTTGGCGTCCCGCCGCTCCAGGCGGATCGCGGTGCGCCCGTGCTCCGCGATGTCATGCACCTTGCGCGCCAGCTGCTTGCGCCTCTCTTCGGTGAGCGGCGGAATCGGGATCCGCACGACTTTTCCGTCGTTCGCCGGGTTCAGGCCCAGGTCCGACCCGCGGATCGCCTTTTCGATCTTCGGAATCAGCGTCACGTCCCAGGGCTGGGCCACGATCAGCGTGGGATCGGGGACGGTCAGGGTGGACACCTGGTTGAGCGGCGTCGGCGTGCCGTAGTACTCGACGGTGAGGCCGTCCAGGATCGACAGCGAGGCCCGGCCGGTCCGGATCGCCGTCAGCTCCTTGCGCGTGTGCTCGACGGTCTCGTTCATCTTCTTCTGCGCCCGCTGTTGGATCTCGTTGACCATCATGGCTCACTCCTTCACGATCGAACCGATCTTCTCCCCCGTGACGGCGCGCATGATGTTGCCGCGCACCCCGAGGTTGAAGACGATGATGGGCAGATGGTTGTCCATGCACAGGGAAATGGCCGTCGCGTCCATGACCTTCAGGCCCTTCTCCAGGACCTCGAGATACGTGATCGACTCGAACTTCTGCGCCTTCGGATTCTTCTTGGGATCGGCCGAGTAGATGCCGTCCACCTGCGTGGCCTTGAGGATGACCTCCGCCTTGACCTCCATGGCCCTCAGGGCGGCGGCCGAATCGGTGGTGAAGAACGGGTTTCCCGTACCGGCGGCGATGATCACGACGCGCGCCTTCTCGAGGTGGCGCATGGCGCGTCGCCGGATGTACGGCTCGGCCACCTGGCGGATCTCGATGGCCGACAGCACGCGGGTGTGGACGTCGAGCTTCTCGAGGGCGTCCTGCATCGCGAGGGAGTTGATCACCGTCGCCAGCATCCCCATGTGGTCGCCGGTCACCCGGTCGATCCCGTTGGTGGCGCCGGCCAGGCCGCGGTAGATGTTGCCGCCGCCGATGACCATGGCGACCTCCACGCCCAGGGCGTGCACGTCGCGCACCTGCTCGGCGATGGAGCGGACCACGTCGAACTCGAAGCCGAACGGCTTGGCGCCCATCAGGGCTTCGCCCGAGAGCTTGAGGAGGATGCGACCGTATTTCGGCTGCTTGGCCACGCTGGGAGCCTGCCCCGTCCGGGTATGGTCCGTGCCGCGCGCTCCTGGACGATCCGCTAGCGCGAGGTGTGTCCGGTTCCCTTCGGCGCGCCGTCCTGGCCCAGCACGAAGCGCGCGAATCGCTTCACCCGGATGTTCTCGCCCGTCTTGGCGATGACCGCGTTGATGACGTCCCGGACAGTCAGGTTGGGATCGCGCACGAACGGCTGCTCGAGAAGGCAGAATTCCTGGTAGAACTTCTCCATCCGCCCTGCGACGATCTTCTCGATCACGGCAGGGGGCTTGCCCGTGGCCGCGGCCTGCTGCCGGTAGATCTCGCGCTCCTCGTTCAGGACGGCCTCGGTCACCTCGTCGCGGTCCACCGCCTTCGGCTCGGAAGCGGCGATGTGCATGGCCAGGTCCTTGGTGAGCGTCTGGAAATCGGCCGTGCGGGCGACGAAGTCGGTCTCGCAGTTCACCTCGATCAGGACGCCGATCCGTCCCCCGGCGTGGATGTAGGCGGAGACGCCCCCCTCGCTGGTCGCCTTGGCCGAGCGCTTCGCGGCGGTCGCCTGGCCCTTCTGCCTCAGGATCTTGTGCGCGCGCTCCAGGTCCCCTTCGGCCTCCACGAGGGCCGACTTGCAGTCCATCATCGGCGCCCCGCTCTTGTCGCGGAGCTCCTTGACCAATGACGCGTTGATGTCCATCCACTCCTCCTCGATGTCGATGCGGCTGGGCGGGCGTGCGGCGGGGACGGGATCCGGTCCGGCCTGCTCCCGGTCCGGCCTACTCGATGACGGCTCGGCCGCCGGGAGCGGCGGCCTTGCGCTCCGCTCCTCCCTCGACGTTCACCGCCTCGGCCTCAGGCTCGCCTGCCTCGGGAGCCGCGGTGGCCTCCGCTGCCGGCTGCGCCGGGCGGGGTGCCGTGGGCCGACGGCGAGGCGCGGGACGGCGGTTATCCGCGGCCCCGCCGCGGCGCGCATGTCGCGCTCCGGCGGACTCGTCGCCGAGCGACGGCATTCCCGCGACCACGACCCCGCCGCCACCGGCGGCGATGAGCGCGGCTTCTTCGGATTCCTGCTCGCCTGCCTGCTTCTCGTAGACGCTGCGCCCTTCCAGGATGGCGTCGGCGATGCGGGACGCGAACAGCTTGATGGCGCGGATCGCGTCGTCGTTCCCCGGGATCGGGTAGTCGATGTCCTCGGGGTCGCAGTTGGTGTCCACCACCGCCACCACCGGGATGTCGAGCTTCCTGGCCTCCTGGACGGCGATGTGCTCTTTCTTGGGATCGATGATGAACAGCGCGTCGGGCAGGCGATCGAGCGTCTTGATCCCGGACAGCACCTTCGCCAGCTTCACCTGCTCCTTGCCGAGCTGCAGCAGCTCCTTCTTGCTGTACTTCCCTTCCACCGGGTTGGCCATGAAGTTGTCGAGCCAGCGCATCCGCTCGATGCGCTTCTTGATGGTGCGGAAGTTGGTCAGGGTGCCGCCCAGCCAGCGCTGGTTCACGAACGGCATGCCGGCGCGGGTCGCCTCCTCGGCGACCACTTCCTGGGCCTGCCGCTTGGTGCCGACGAAGAGCACGGTGCGCCCCTCGG
>DATNEZ010000094.1:0-2534 GCA_035606645.1 Binatia bacterium | reverse complement strand
GGGGGCTCCCCGCGACCGCCATCGGCGTCCTGTCCCCCTCCTTTCCCTTTCGCCGTTCCTCACCTTCCCACCTGAACCGGTCGGCCGGGTGCCACGGGACCATGAATCCCACGAACAGGCATGCCCCCTGCACGACCCACTCCGCGACATAGTACGCGGCCCGTGACACGCTGCGGCCCCGGATGGCGAAGAGGGCGAAGCCGGCAAGCGAAAGACCGACCCAGAGCCAGGCGGGCCACCATACCGATTCCCATGCCGCCCAGCCGCAGGCCGCGCCAAGCGCGAGGTGCACCAGGACGAGGAGGACGCGATCCAGTCCGCGGAAGGCGCTGCGGAACAGGCCCCGGGCGAGGAACAGGCGGGCCGCCTGCCCCCTCCCGACATAGAAGCCGTGATTCAAGGTCCTCATGAGGCGCCGCGGGCTCTCTCTCGGTACAGTCAGGTGCCTGATCATCTGCCGGGGAAGCACTTCGATCCGGTAGCCTGCCTTGATGATTCGATGCGCAAGGTCCTCTTCCTCCTTGGCACGCAGGAAGGGATCGAAGGAACCGGCTTCGTCCAGGGCCCGGCGCCGGTAGAGGGCACATCCGCCGTACGCCGGTCGTGCGGATGGTGCGCCGGCAGGTGAACGGTAGTACTCGTCCGAAGCGGGAACGATTCCATTCCGAGTCACGTAGAAGTCGCGGCGCGTTCCGGCGACCACGCCCATGGATGCGTCCTCCTCGAACACCCGGAGCGCCGCCGGCAGGAAGTCCGCCTCGAGCACGCAGTCGCCGTCCAGGAAGAGGATGTACCGCGACCGCGTCCTGGCGGCGCCGATCCACCTCATCGCCGAGGGGCTGAACCGGGACGCCTTGCGCACCGTGAGGACCCTGCAGCCCGCCTCGATGCCGATCTCGCTGGTGCCGTCCGACGAGGCGGAGTCCACGAGCAGGATCTCGCCGCCTCCCACGGAATCCAGCGCGCGGCGGGCGGCGTCCAGGCAGGAGCCCAGCGTGGCCGCCTCGTTGCGGGCGATGACCACCGCGCTGATGAGCGCCTCGTGATCGGGGGATGCCAAGGAGCGCCTCCGCGTCCCTAGAAGATGGTGTAGATGAACGGCGCCAGGGCCGAGGCGTGGGTCAGGACCATCAGGATCCCCAGGAACACGCACAGGATGATGATGGGAGCGAGCCACCACTTCTTGCGCACCTTCAGGAAATCCCAGAACTCGGCGCAGAACCGCACCTTCTCCATGACGGACTTCTTGAAGCTCATCGTCTTGCCTTCTTCCTTTTAATCGAGTTGGAACTCGTCACGCCAGTCCTTGTCCTCCCTGAGAGGAGGCTGGCCCTTCTTGTCCAGCAGGTAAGGTCCCATGGCCAGGTAGTCCATGTGGGTCCTCATGAAACAGCGATACGCGTCGTCGGGCGAGCAGACAATCGGCTCCCCGCGGACGTTGAACGAGGTGTTGATGATCACCGGTACCCCCGTCCGCCTCTCGAACTCCCGGATGAGGTCGTAATAGAGCGGGTTCTGCCCGCGATTGATGCTCTGGATGCGGGCGGAGTGATCGATGTGGGTCACCGAAGGGATCACCCGCTTCCCCTCCCTGACGGGGGCCACCAGGAGCATGTACGGGCTCGGCCGATCGATCTCGAAGTACTCGCCGATCTTCTCCTCCAGGACCGACGGGGCGAAGGGCCGGAAGCTCTCCCGGAACTTGATCTTCAGATTGACCACGTCCTTGTTCTCCGGGTTCCGCGCGTCGGCGATGATGCTGCGGCTCCCCAGGGCGCGGGGACCGAACTCCATTCTGCCCTGGAACCAGCCGATGACGGTCTGTCCCTCGATGAGGGCCGCCACCTGCCTCACCATCTCGTCCCGTTCGAGGCGCCGGTAGGGCGCGCCGTACTTCGTGAGGGTCGCGAGGATTTCCTCTTCGCCGTACTCGGGGCCGAGGTAGGCATCGTCCATGCGAATCGTGCGCGGATTCCCCAGAAGAGAGTGATTGATGTAGGCCGCCACTCCCAGGGCGCCCCCGGCATCCCCCGCCGCCGGCTGGATGAACAGATCCTTGAAGGGGCCCTCCCTCAGGATCCGGCCGTTGGCGACGCAGTTCAACGCCACGCCCCCGGCCATGCACAGGTTCTCCATCTTCGTCTCGCGGTGCAGGTAGGAGGCCATCTTGAGCATGATCTCCTCCGTGACCTTCTGCACCGACGCGGCGATGTCCTTCTGCTTCTGCTCCAGCTTCGACTCGGGGTCGCGCGGCGGGCCGCCGAAGAGATCCGCGAAACGGCCGTTCGTCATCTTCAGGCCGTAGTGGTAGGAGAAATAGCTCATGTCCATCTCGAAGCTGCCGTCGTCCTTGATCTCGATGAGCTTCTTCACCTGGTCGACGTATCGTGGGACGCCGTAGGGAGCCAGGCCCATGACCTTGTACTCCGCGCTGTTCACCTTGAATCCCAGGTAGTAGGTGAAGGCGCTGTACAGCAGCCCGAGAGAATGCGGGAAGCGGATCTCCTTGAACAGGTCGATCTCCCGATCCCTCC
>DATNEZ010000082.1:0-2215 GCA_035606645.1 Binatia bacterium | reverse complement strand
CGCCGTCCGCTGGATTCCCGCCGCGGTGCAGAGACGGCCGAGCACGATCGTCGATCCGTACGCGGGGGAGGACTCGACTCCGCGCGCCGTCTGGTGCGTGTATGCCTTCGCGGGGCTGCTCGTCGTCGCCGCGCTCGTCGTGTGGGGGTCGTACCTGTTCCGCTCCCCGAGCCTCTTCTTCACGGGGCTTGCGCGGGTCAACGCCGACCACGACCCCGACTACTGGCCGTACATGGCGGGGACCTTCCAGCGCCAGTTCTGGACCTATTACCTGGTGACCTACCTGCTGAAGGAGCCGCTGCCGTCGATCCTGCTCGGGCTTGCCGGCATCTTCGTGATCGCGCGGGGCCGCGGCGTCACGGCGATGGACCGCGCGTTCCTGCTTCTGCCGCCTGCGGCGCTGTTCTTCTTCTACACCTTCCTGTCGCACAACCTCGGCTTTCGGTACCTCATCCCGGCGCTGCCGTTCCTGCACCTCGCCGGCGGCGTCGGGGCGCGCGCCCTGTGGGAGACGGGCTCGATGCTGAAGCGCGGGGCGGCCGGCGTGCTGGTCGCCTGGCTGGCCTTCAACGCCTGGGGGATCGCCCCCGACCACATGACCTTCTTCAACGAGGCGGCGTGCCTCACGACGTCACCGTCGAAGATCGGGCGCGACGCCGGAACGTCGTGCGGGCCGCTCTGGCTCGACGACAGCAACGTGGACTGGGGGCAGGGGCTCAAGCAGCTCGCGTCGTGGCTTCGCGCCAACGCGCCCGGGCGCCGCATCGGCCTGGCGTATTTCGGCACCGCCCGCCCCGACGTCTACGGGATCGAATTCGATCGCCTGGGGTCGGATGACCTGATGCGCGGTCTGCCGCTGGGGCTCTACGCCGTCTCGTCCCACCTCTGGGCGCGGACCCGCGGACAATTGCAGGCGCGCTTCGGCGACGGGCCGCAGAACTGGATCCGGCGCGTCGAGCCGAAGACGGTCGTGGGGCACGCTTACTACATTTACGAGGTTGTGCCGCCGAAGGATTGAAGGGTCAGGGCGCTGCGGCGGAGCGCTCCACCGCCACCCCGTGCCCATACACGAGGGCGCCCCCCTTGTCGGCCGCGAGGGCGGTCAGGAAGAGCGCTCAACCTGCCGCGAGCAGAAGAAGGAAGCGGAGGAACAGCGCCGTGAGGCGCGGCCGGTCCTGGTCGCGGAGCGACAGGAACAGCCGCGCCAGCGCCAGCGCCGCGATGGCCAGGAGGCTTTTCTTCGCCAGGTCCTCGTGCTCGTGCAGCAGGTGCCGGACCGTCTCCGGCTGGGGGCCGAGCCCCTCCTGGGCCCGCTCGCCGGCGAGAACGGAGCCGGCGGCGCCCAAAGCCGCCAGGATCAGCAGAAGCGCCGCGCCCCGCTCGAGCCAGGTCCAGGTCGGACGCACCAGGGCCGCGAGATCGAAGAGGATCGCCGCCGGCAGGAGCGCCAGCGGCAGGTGGACGATGGCCGGATGCAGGTTCGGAAGGCTCGTCATGACGGGCGCCCGGCGGCGTTCCGGGCAAAAGCGGGGAAGTCTACCCCTGATTTCCCGGGGAGTTGCGGGGGGTGGGGGCCTGTTGGCACATCCGGACCGATCTGCTATCCTCCCGCCCCTCCTGGGACCCGGAAGTGGGCAAAAGGCCGCTTCCAGGAGAAAAACCCGCGGCCGTTGCCGGCGTCGAAGACGCTCCAATCGTCCACATTTCTCTGCGAGGAGGCGAGCTCTGATCATGAAACGTGTCACGCTTCTTACCCTGGCTGTCCTGGTCCTGTTCGCGGTCTCCGGCTGCGCCAAGCCGCCGCAGGACGAAGTGAACGCCGCGCAGGCCGAGATGGACCGCGCCCGGCAGGCGAACGCCGACACCTGGGCCCCGACCGAGGCCAAGGCGGCGGAAGAGGCGATGACCGCGGCACAGGCCGAGATCAGCGCTCAGAACGAGAAGTGGATGAAGAACTACGACAAGGCCAAGGAGCTCCTCGCGCAGGCCAAGGACGGCGCGGCGAAAGCGGCCGAGGCGGCGGGGACCAACAAGGCGCAGGCGAAGACCGACTCCGAGGCGGCGATCACGGCGGCCGACACGGCCATCCAGACGGCCGAGGCGGCGCTCAAGACCGCTCCGAAGACGAAGGATTCCGCGGCCGACCTGAAGCTGATGGAGAACGACCTCACCACCCTGAAGTCCACGCTCGAGTCGGCCAAGTCGGCCGCCGGCA
>DATNEZ010000064.1:0-2386 GCA_035606645.1 Binatia bacterium | reverse complement strand
CACGTGGCCCTGCCGGCGCAGCACCACGCCCGAGAGGTAGTGGGCACGCGCATTGTCCGCGTCGAGGCGCAGCGCCTCCTGCAGCTTGCCCAGCGCGCCGGCCAGGTCCCCGCGCGCGAGCTGCGTCTCCCCCGCCGCGAGGGCGAAGGTCGAGGCCTGGCGGTCGCGCAGGCGCGCGCGCAGCCGCTCCGACTCGGCCAGGGCGGCGCCGGACCCGGCGGCGTCGCCGCGCCGCGCCAGCAGCTGGCCCAGGCTGAGCTGGGCCTCGGGCGAGTCCGGCCGCTGCTCGACGGCGGTTCGGAACGCGGCCAGGGCGCCGTCCAGATCGCCCTGCTGCATCAGGGATTCCCCCGTGACCCAGCGGGCCTTCGCCGTCTGGCCCATGGCCGACAATTCCCGGGCGATGTCCTTGCCGCGCACCGGATCTCCGGCGATGCCGAGATACGACTTCGCCAGGTTGTACAGGAACAGGGCCTTGTCCTCCGGCGAGGCGCCGTAGTTCCTCAGGTGCGGCAGGATCGACGTCCAGCCCGAATCGACCGCGGCCATCAGCGCCGGGTTGCTGTGGATCGTCAGCTCGCGCACCGAGGCGAACTCGACCAGCCCATGGTCGTCGTCGTTGTCGGGGCCCTCGCCGAGGAGCTTCCTCAGCCCGTCGTCCGCCAGCCGGAAGGTGTACAGGATCTCGTTCGGCCCGAGCACCGTGATCCGACGCAGGTCGCGCGACACGTCGCCGGTCGACGAGATGACGTTCCGGAACCAGCCGACGTCGAGGCCGAGCGGCTCGGCGGATCCCAGGAGCAGCAGGTCCTCCTGCGAGATCTGGAACACCAGGATCGACTCGAAGGCCGAGGCGAAGGTCCGCATGACCGCGCGCAGGGCCGCCTCCCCGGTCGAGGCCAGAGGGACGCGCAGCGCCAGGAGGCCCCCCTGGCTCAGGCGCGATTTCATGAGCTCGATCCCCTCCCGGGTCACGAGCGAGGCGCTCGGCGGGAGCCACGGCTCCATCCCCGGGACGATGATCACGTCGTAGAGCGCCGGGTCGGCCTGGAGCCTCGCGCGCGCGCTGTCCGCCACGCGGACCAGGCGCTGATCGGCGTGCGGCGAGTTGTTGTACGACGCGAACAGGCTCGAGGCCTCGAACAGGACGGGCTCGCGCTCGATCACCGTGAGGGTCTTCACGGGGTGCCGGAGGATCGAGCCCGCCGTGACGCCGTTCAGGAAATCGATCAGGAGGACGCTCTCGGTCGGCCCGTGCACCAGGACCGGGATGTGCCCCTGCAGGACCTGGGTGCGCGTGTCGTCCCCGGTCGTCGCCTCGACCTTCCCGTCGACCGTCAGGCTCAGCGCCTCGACGGGAGGCAGGCCGGGAGTGGGCAGGAGAGTCTCCTCGACCATGACCGACGAGTTGACCCCCTCGCGATAGAACAGGACGTTGATGCTCTGGCGAGCCTTGAGGTATTCCTCGACCGATCCGAAGCGGGTCAGGGCCCTTGTGCCGTAGCGGTACAGCCCCGAGGCGACGACCCGCGGGTCCCAGGCCGCCGCGAAGCCGCCCAGGATCACCATCAGCCCGAGAAGGACCAGGACGAGCGTCGTCCGCATCGTCGGCCGGCGAAGCGGCGCCAGGATCAGGGCCAGGATCGCCGGCATGATGCCGACGGCCGCCACCAGGGACAAAGAGCGCCTCAGTCCGAAGAGCGGGATCGCCATGAGCCCGACCCCCACGTCCGCCGCGATCACGCCGATGGCGATGTACACCAGAACGCCGACCGCGGAGCGGCGTCTCTGGCGGGCCGCCTGGGCCAGAAGCGGCAGCGAGCCGCCCAGAAGCAGCGTCGCGGGGACCAGGAGGCTCGCCGTGGCCGCCACCGCGGGCAGCTGGGACAGCGCGGCGTGGCCGGCGTACGGGCTGAGCTTCAGGTAGAGCAGCGAGACCTGGGGCATGACGTACATCGAGGCATACGCCGCGACGGAGGCGGCGGTCAGCGTCGCCGCGAGGGCGGCGAACGGCGCCGCCAGCAGATCGCTCAGGGCGGCGGCCAGGAACACGCCCACCGCGAGGGTCAGGAGGAACACGGCGCCGCTGGTGGTGCGCGCCACCAGGGTGCGTCCCAGGACGAACGACAGGGCCCTGTCCCACAGCAGGAGGAAGCCCCAGGCGGTGAACGCAAACAGGGTCATCATCACGCCCAGGCCGGCCGCCGTCCCCGTGGAGGTGGCGGCGGGGTGCTCTTCCAGCCGGGGATCCTCGGAACGGACGGCATCCCCGGCGAGGGCGGCGCCGATCGATCCATGCCCTTCCAGGCCCAGCTGGCGCAGCAGGACGGTCCCCGCCGCGGCGATCCCCGACAGGGACAGGCCGAGCAGGAGGCTTCCGTGGATC
>DATNEZ010000060.1:0-8562 GCA_035606645.1 Binatia bacterium | reverse complement strand
CCTGGGCGGGGATGTCCCCTTCCCTGGCCCGCCGCACGAGTTCTTCGGAAGACGCGTCGTCCATCCTGAGGGCTCCGGTTGCCGGGGATTGTACTCCGGGCCCCGGCGACAGGGCCGTGCGGACGAGGGGGTGAGGCGCATTCCGGACCTGCTCTTCGACATGGCTCGACTCTCCATTCACTCCCTAAACGTAGACGCCGGGTCCGGCGAACAGGCGGAAGCAGAAATTGGCTTCCCGGGGTGTTCGCCAGGCCCCCTGGCGTCGTTTCAGGGGAGGGGAGGGTCCCATGGCACACCAGACGAGGGCGGGCCGGCAGGGTGGTATACTGGCGCATCTTTTCCCGGGAGTTCGCACCATCATGACAGGACGACGCCGGAGCCTGATTTCCGGACTGGTGCTTGCCTTCGTGCTCGCGGCGATCCCGTCCGCCCGGGCGGCGATCGTCAAGAACCACGACCGCAAGTTCCCGGTCGGTGCCTACTGCCCGATCGAGTCGCGCGCCGCGGCCGGCGCCGATCTGTCGTTCACCCCCACCGGCAGCTCCGCGCAGATCACGTTCAGGGCCGACAACATGATCGGGCAGTGCCAGGTGTCCTCCAGGCTCTGCTTCACGAACGCGGACTGCGGCGCCCAGGACACCTGCGTGCGCTTCTGCGGCGCCGACTTCGTGACATGCCAGAGCGACGCGGACTGCAATCCCGGCGACCGGTGCGGCGAGTGGAATCACTTCCGGCTGGACAACGTCACGGTCGTGCCGAAGTCGGTCTTCGACCAGCATCTGCTCGCCCCGAGCCCCTTCTATGAGAATTGCTACGACGACACCACGGTCCCGCCCGGCCAGCTCCTCCCCGGCGTGGCGGAGGTCCCCTCGTTCGACTTCAACGCCGCCGGGACGGCCTCCCTCAACAGGTTCTTCGACACACCCGCGGGTCTTGCAGGCTGGACCGGGGACGTCTACTTCGATGTCGGCGACCCGGCGCCGCGCAACCCCTCCGGCCCGAACTACGACGACCTCGACCTGACGGGAGGGGGCCTGTCGATCGGCCAGATCCAGGACGGGACGAGGCCCGTGTCGGCGTCCCTCCTCGTCGGCGGCCTCACGCCCGGCGTGCCGTACGTCGTGTTCGGCTGGTGGTCGATCAACTTCCCTTCAAGGATGACGATCACCATCGAGACCGGCTGTCCCGACCTCGACGGGGACGGGCGTGCGATCTGCAGCGGAGGCTGCGTGCTGCTGCCGGGGCAGGTCTGCGGTGATTGCAACGACACGAAACCCCACTGCGCGGCCAGCTGCGTGGACGGGGACGGCGACGGCTGGTGCACCCCGAACGACTGCAACGACGCGGTCGCGTCGTGCAACCAGGACTGCACCTCCGATGTGGACGGCGACGCGCGGATCGACTGCCTGGACTCCTGCATCGACCCCGATCGCGACGGCTACGGCCAGCCGGGCGGCGGGGGGTTCAGCTGCACCGGGGTCGATTGCCTCGAGGGGAACTCCTCGTGCAATGCCGACTGCACGGACAACGATGCCGACGGCTACTGCCCGCCCGCGGACTGCGCGGATGGCGACGACTCGAGGTACCCGAACGCGCCCGAGATCAACGACTGCACCGACCAGCAGTGTCCGGGGAACCCCGGGTTCGGCGTCATCGACGAGACATCCGGCCTTTCGGACTTCAAGACTCAGACCGTCTTCAGATGGCCGGCGCAGGCGGGAGCGAGCCAGTACCAGGTCGTCCGGTCCAATCAGCCCACGTTCCCGGGTGCCTGCGCAGGCACCGTGACGACCGGCTTGACCTGGAGCGATCTGGCCGTGCCGCCACGGGGCGGCGCCTTCTACTACCTGGACCGGCCGATCGCGCCGTGCCTCGGGAGCTGGGGGCAGAATTCCGCGGGCGTCGAGCGCACGAGCGTCTGCACCGGAGAGATCTGCGGCAACGGCCTCGACGACGATCACGACGGCGCCGCGGATTGCCTGGACGTCGACTGCGCGGGAAGCCCGGCCTGCCAGACAGCCGTCTTCAGCTTCGTGGACACCGCCGCGGACGACATCCCGGACACGGCACTCTTCGATTTCTTCCAGAGCCACCCGGCCGGCCTCCTGGACTACATCCTCTTCCAGGTCGTCGAGCCGGGGCAGACCGCGGCCTGGTGCTCGCAGAACGCCGCCTACTACCGGAACACCTACCTGTCGTCGGCGACGACGGGCGGGTTCTTCTTGTCCGGCTCGTGGCAGAAGTGGCATCGCAGCATGACCACTGGGAATGCCTGGGTCGGGCCGGACACCACGGGTCACTCCAATTCCTACGGCTACGAAGCCCTCGGCACGAATTCCTGGTGCTCCGAGGAGTTCCCCTTCGACATGTCTCTCTGCGTCATCCCGGGCCTCCATGACTACTGCGAAGTGGCCGATGCCGCCTTCAGCTTCGACTGCAACCAGTCCACCCAGATCCCGTGGACGCTGACGATACGCACGGCCTCGAGCCGGCAGGCGGCGTGCGGCTTCTGATCGCGGCGATCCTGATCGCGCTCGCCCTGTCTCCCGGCGCCGCGGCGTCCGGCGAGACATCCGGCGGAAAGACGGCGGCGCCGGCGGACGACCCGCTCTCGATCGGGGAGATCGGAGGCCGGCTCGACGCCGGAGACGTCGAAGGGGCCGTCCTCCTGGCCGGGCGGGTCCCCGCCAGGGTGCCCGGCACCGTCACGACGGCCCCGACGGATCTGGCGCTCCGCCTCGAGGCGGTCGCCCTGCGCCTCTACGAAGCCGGCACCCACGAGTCGGCCGCCGCGGCCGAGGCTCTCTTCCGGAGCGCCGTGGCGCTGCGCGAGCGGGCCCCCGCCGTGGACCGCCCCGGGCAGGCGAGCCTGCTGCACGATCTGTCCGGGCTGTGCTTCAACCGCGGCGATTACGCGGAGGCCGAACGGGTCGAGCGCCGCGCCCTGGCGATCTACGAGGAGTCCCCGCAGGCCCTGCGGGCCCAGGCGGCCGCGAGCCGCCGCGACCTCGGCTACATCCTGATGAACGAGGGGCGGCTGGCCGAGGGGGGGCGCGAGCTCATGGCCGCCCTGCGCGTCATGGAGTCGTCCGGGGAGACCGACTGGATCGAGCAGGCGATGACCCGGGACAACGTCGCGGAGCTCGACCGGCTCCAGGGGCGCTACAGGGAGGCGGCGCTGGTGCTCGAGCGTCTCGTCGAGGAGTCGACGCAGCGGCTCGGGGAGTCGAACCCCCAGGTCCACGTCTTCATGAACAACCTGGCGGGGATCTACAAGGACCAGGAGCGCTTCGACGAGGCGCAGACGCTTCTCAACCGCTCGCTGGCCCTCCGTCGCGCGGCCCCCGAGCCCGACACGCAGGCGATCGCGCGGGCCACGCTGAACCTGGCCGAGCTCTGCCGTCTCCAGGGACGATACGCGGACGCCGAGCCGCTCTACCTCGAGGCGCTCGATCTTGCCAGGAAGGCGTGGGAAGAGGAGAGCGGCGAGCTGTTCGAGTTCGTGAACCAGCTCGCCGTCCTGTACAGGGAGCAGCGCCGTTTCGCGGAGGCGGAGCCGCTCGCTCGCCAGGCGCGGGACCTGATCGTTCGCCAGCTCGGGCCCGATCATCCGCGCGTCGCGCAGAGCGAGTTCGAGCTCGGGGAGCTCGTGCGCGCCTCCGGCAGGTGCCGGGAGGCCATGGAGCGCTACGACCGCGCGTCCGACATCCGGGAGGCCGCGCTCGGGAAGGACCATCCGGAGATGGCCGAAATTCTGGTCGCCCGGGCGACCTGCCTCGCCTCCGCACCGGCGGGCGGGCCCGCGGCCCAGGCCCTGGCCGGCCGGGCGGTCGGGATCCTGGAGCGCTCGGACGCGTTCCCCGGGGTCGAGGCGGAGGCGCTCGCGCTCCGCGCCGATCTGTTGCGCAAGGCCCAGCCCGCCCGCGCCAGGGCGGATCTCGCCCGCGCGCTCCGTCTCATCGAGGCCCTGCGGCCGCACCGCGGCGGATCCGAGGGAGTGCGCGCCGGGTTCTTCGGCAGGCAGGTCGGACTCTTCGAGCGCATGGTGCGCTGGGACGTCGAGGACGGCCGGATCGACGAGGCGCTGCTCTACGCCGAGCGGGTGCGGGCCCGGGCCCTGCTCGATCAGCTGGTCGCCGCCCGCGCCGACGGCACCGCCGGGGCCGATCCCGCCGCCGCGGCGCGTCTCGAGGGCGCGCGGGCCGAGGTCGCCGAATCGCGCCAGCGCCTCCAGTACGTCGCGTCCCGCACCGACCAGCCGGCCGCGACACGGCAGCGCGAGCTGCGCGACCTGGGGCGGCGCCTGACCGAGGCGGACCGGGGGCTGCGCCAGGCGTACGAAGAGGCCCGCAACTCCAGCCCCGCCTGGAGGTCGGCCACGGGAGTCGGGCCGGCGGCGCCGGCGGAATGGCTCGGATCGGTCGTGCCGCGCGACGGCCTGATTCTCCTGTACGAAATCGGCGAGAGCGGCAGTTTCCTGTTCGCTCTCCCGGCGCCGCCCGGGACGGTCCAGGTGTTCCCCCTGACCATGGCGCAGGCGGATGCAGCGGTGCTCGGGGTCTCCGCCGGGCCGCTGCAGCGGGCGGCGCTCGACCGGGTCCTCCTGGGAGAGGCCGGTGCGCCGGGGCTGGTCGCGGATCTCGCCGCCCCGCCGGGGCTTTCGACGAGACGGGGGATCGGCGGCCTCACCGGCGGGGACCGGTCGGTCGGGGAGCGGCTCCAGGCGCTGCGCAACGTGCTCGTCCCCCCCTCGGTGTGGACGCGGGTGTCCACGCGGAAGGAGATCGTCATCGTCCCCGACGGCTCGCTCTGCGCGCTGCCGTTCGAGGCCCTGGTGATCGGACCCGGGGGGCAGGGCGGCGGGCCGCGGTACTGGCTCGACGCGGGGCCCCCCTTGCGCTATGCCCCGTCGGCCAGCATCCTGCGCGAGATCACGCGTCGCGTCGAGACGGCCGGCCCGCGGGCATCCCGCGGCCAGGCCGCGCTCAGCGTCTCCGATCCCGCCTATGCCCCGCGGGCCACGGCCCCACCGGAAAGGGCGGCCGCCACCGCGGGGCGACGGCGCGAGGGGGGCTCGGACTTCCTGGGACCCCTCGAGCGGCTGCCCGGGACGGCGATGGAGACGCGGAACATCCGCGCGGCGCTGGATGGGACGGCGGAGGTCACGGTGCTCGAAGGACGCGACGCCCGTGAGCCCGAGGTCCGGCGACAGCTTCCCGGCAAGCGCTTCCTGCACCTCGCCACCCACGGCCTGGTCGAAGAGAGAAGCGGAAACCTGTTCGCGGCGCTGGCGCTGGCACCGCCGGCCGGGGGCGCGGCCAGAGGGGAGGACGACGGACTCCTCGAGCTGGCCGAGATCTACGATCTGCGTCTCGACTGCGACCTGGCCGTCCTCTCGGCCTGCCGGACGAACGTGGGGCAGAGCGTCGCAGGCGAGGGGATCTTCGCGCTGTCGCGCGGCTTCCTCGTCGCCGGCGCCCGCCGGGTCATCGCCAGTCAGTGGTCGGTCGACGACGCCTCGACCGCGGAGCTCGTCGGTCAGCTGTTTCGCGGCCTGGCGGCGGCGGACCGCGCGGGGAGCGGGATCGAGTACGCGAAAGTCCTGCGGGACGCGAAGCGGCGCATCCGGGCCCGCGCCGAATGGGCCGAGCCGTTCTACTGGGCCCCCTTCGTGCTGACCGGTCTGCCCTAGAACAGGCGGCTGGACTCCCGGTCCCCGGGCTCGGATACACTCCCGCGTCGGCTCGATGCATCTCATCTCCTTGGGAGGCCAATCGTGAGCGGAAGCGGCGGCAGGATCGTGTGGGTCGGTCGGGTGATCTCGGGTCTCGTGTCGCTCGCGTTCCTGATGAGCGCGTTCATGAAGATGAAGGGGGGAGCGGAGGTGACCGAAGGGATGGCCCACCTGGGGCTGGCAGAATCCCTGATCGTGCCTCTGGCGATCCTCGAGCTCTCGTGCGTGGTGATCTACCTGGTCCCTGTGACCTCGGTCCTCGGGGCGATCCTCCTGACCGGATACATGGGGGGCGCGATCTGCACCCATCTGCGGGCGGGCGATCCGTTCTACTTCCAGATCGGATTCGGAATCCTCGTCTGGCTCGGTCTCTACCTTCGCGAGAGCCGGCTGATGGCGCTCATCCCGTTGCGCAGGGGCTGATGCGGGTCGAAGAGCTGTGGCGCTATCCGGTCAAGTCGATGGCCGGGGAGCGGCTCACCGAGGCGCGCGTCACCCCCACGGGCCTCGTCGGCGATCGGGTGGTTCAGGTCTGGCAGGGCCCCGATCGGGTGGTGACGTCGCGCACGGCGCCGCGGCTCCTCGCCCTGAAAGCCGGCTGGGACGCCGCCGGCGGCGAGCCGATCGTCGACGGCCTTCCCTGGGACTCCGCGGAGATCGCGGCGAAGGTCCGCCGGGCGGCGGGGCCGGAGGCGCGCCTGAAGAGGTTCGACGGCGTCGATCGGTTCGACGTGCTGCCGCTGCTTGTCGCGACCGACGGGGCGATAGCCCTGCTGGGCGTCGATCGCCGCCGCCTGAGACCGAACATCCTCATCGGGGGAGTCGAGGGGCTCGCGGAGCGCGACTGGCCCGGCCACAGGGTGCGCCTGGGGGAGGTCGTCATCGAGGTCCGGAATGTGCGCCAGCGCTGCGTCATGACGACGTTCGACCCCGACACGCAGGAGCAGGATCCGGGGGTCCTGCGGAGAATCGTCGAGGAGTTCGGCGGGCGCATGGCGCTCGACTGCTCGATCGTGCAGGGGGGCCTTCTGAGAGTCGGCGATCCCGTGGAACTGCTCTCCTGACAGTGTTTCGGGAGAGGGCCGTGCTAAGATGATCGCTCACGCTCATCGTTCGCGGTTTTCGGGCCGGCCGGGCGTCTGACCCCGTCGGGCCCGGGGGAGGGTCAACCATGATCACGACCTGGCAGCTCTTCACGGTGGTCCTTCTCGCGGTCCTCGTGGGGGCGGCGGTCCCTGTGCTGTTGCAGCTGCGCCGCACGCTCAAGAGCGCCGAAAACGTCCTGGAGTCGACGGGGCCCAAGATGGACCGCACCCTGGAAGAGGTCCACGAGGCGGCGGCGCGGATCAACCGTCTCGGGAAGACCCTCGAGCGGGACGCCGAGGGGTTGCAGGTCTTCACCGACGCGGCGGCCGGCCTCGGACGTTCCCTCAAGCAGGCGCAGGCCTCGCTGCGCATCATGACGACAGTGGGCGCGGCGGTGGGGCCCGCCCTCGCCGCGGTGCTGCGCTCCCTGTTCGGCCGCGAGGACGGGAACGACTCGGCGCCCCGACCCGGCGACGAGGACGAAGGCGCCCGGGCGGATGCGGCGGCCGCCGGCGTGCCGGCCGAAGATCAGGCGACGCGCGTGGACCGTTCCGCTCGAGTCGGCCATGAGTGAGAACCACACCGATCCCGCGACCGTGCTCCTGGCCTTCCTGGCCGGCGCGGTGGCCGGGGCCGCCGTGGCGCTCTTGACCGCTCCCCAGTCCGGCCGCGAGACACGGGACAGGCTCAAGGGCCTGGCCCGGGAGGCCGCGAGCGGCGCCCGGCGGGCGACCCCGCGACTCGGCGACGCCTACACCCGCGCCGCCCGGGCGGCACGACGGGCCTTCAGCGAGGCCCTCGATGCCGGCGCGGCCGATGGCACTCCGCCGGTCCGCCCGGCCGGCCACTGACGTCCGGCCGCGTTCAGGACGGCTCCTCCCGCTCGAACGTCCGGAGGGAATCCAGGAAGCCGGCGGCGGCGTTGAGGTTCGAGCCCGCCAGGTCCCGGAGGATCCGCTGCGCGAGAGGCGAGCGCCCCAGGCGATCCGCATAGCGCCGCGACACCTGGATCGCCACGGGGATCACCGCCGCGCCGAGGAGCAGGTTGGCGGCCACC
This sequence comes from Binatia bacterium, assembly GCA_035606645.1. Lineage (GTDB taxonomy): Bacteria > Acidobacteriota > Polarisedimenticolia > Gp22-AA2 > Gp22-AA2 > Gp22-AA3. The sequence continues at coordinate 685 of DATNEZ010000060.1, read as the reverse complement.
CATTCGCGCGTGACCATCGCGTAGAGGTCCAGGCCGAGCAGGCCCTTCAGTCCCACGATGAACAGGGGGAGCCAGACAAGCGGCGCCGCCAGAAGGGTCCACCTCACGGCGCGGAGCCGCTCGACGCGCAGGGACTCGAGCCGCCTCTGGATGTCCAGCACCGGGGCGCCGTAGTCGAGGCCGGCGAGGGCCACCAGCTGGCGGATGGCCGATCCCGCGAGCAGGATGACGCCCAGGTGGAGCATCGCCGCCGGGAGCAGGAACCGGATCTCCGTCAGGTGATCCGCCATGAACGACCCCAGCCAGAGGAGAAGCAGGAAGTCGACCGCGACGTCGATCCACAGCAGCCGGGACAGCCGCTTCAGCGACGTCCTCGCCCTGTCGATCGCCGACTCCCGCAGCAGCCGGGCATTCAGGCGGAGGCCGCGGTCGAGCCTGACGTCCATCTCGTCCCAGCGCAGTTTCAGATCGTCCAGGCTCAGATCCATGTCTCGTCTCCCGCGGGTCTCATGGAGCGGTCCGTTGAAGATCGCGCCGGATCCGCTCCTTGATCCGGCCGATCCTGGTACCGACGTTGGTCTCGGAGATGCCGAGGATCTCCGCGATGGTCTCGTGGCGCTGGCCGTCCAGGTACAGGAGGACGAGCGCCCGATCCAGATCGCCGAGCCTCTGGATGCACTCGTTC
>DATNEZ010000057.1:0-2621 GCA_035606645.1 Binatia bacterium | reverse complement strand
CGCCGTCGGCCAGGCTCTCGATCACCAGGTGCGCCAGGTCGGGGTGCGTGAGGCACTCCTCGTGCAGCGCCCGCGTATACCGCGTCACGAACGGGCGATTCTCCGGGTGCCCCTCGGCCGCCAGCACCCAGTCCAGCTCGTCGGGGCGTGTCGGCCGCAGGCGCACGCGGCTCCCTTCCGGGAGGGGCCCCGCGCGCTTCAGCATGCGACGGGCGGTGCCGCCGAGGCCGCGGGTCGACGCCAGGGGAGCGCGACGAAGCGTTTCAACCCGTGAGCCTTGACCAGGAGGAACACTCCGGCCGCCAGGCAGTAGATCACCGCGAAGACCGAGGCCTCGGCGCCGAACTCGCCGCCGGACAGGAGGGCCGGTCCGCTCAGCCGGCCGTTCAGGATGCCTCCCAACGACTGCCCGGAGACGGCGACGCCAAACACGCCCCCCTGGACGAAGTTCCAGGAGGCATGCAGCCCGATCGCCAGCCACAGCCTGCGGGTCAGGATGTACGCCGCCGCGAGCAGGACGCCGGCCTCGAGCGCTATCGCCACGATGCTGAACGCCGTGACATTCGGGTTCCTGGCATGCGCCAGGCCGAACAGCGCGGACGACAGGACGATCGCCGGCCAGGTCCCGAGCCCCTCCTCGGTGATCCGGAAGATCACGCCGCGGACGAGGATCTCCTCGCCGAACCCCGAGCCCAGGGACAGGGAGAGGGCCGGCGCCGCCGCCAGGACGCCATTCCACCCGGACACGTCGTAGCCTCCGGTCGCCCAGATCGACACGATGGTGAGGGTGAACAGGCCCGCGCCGAGAAAGCCGCCGGCCAGAAGCTCGAGCGGGGCCCCCTTGAGCGACAGCTCGCGCACCGGCCGCCATTCCACCAGGAGGACGTACAGGACGTAGGCCACCGTGAATGCCACGGCCGTGGCGAACGACGCCAGGTGAGGGGAGGAGAACGGATCGCCGATTTCAGTCGAGGCGCCTGCGGCCACGAGGAGGAGCTGGGCGACGTACCAGGCCCCGCCGAGCGCGGTCATGGCGATCAGCAGACGGGTCAGCGGGAACCGGAGGATCTTCAGGGCACGCGTCATGCCCGGACCGCCGCGCTCCCGCCGCGGGCGAGGGCCGGCTCGGACTGGGCCCGACGGGCGCGGGCGAAGATGCGCTTCAGGAACGTGCCGGTGGCGGAGTCGGCGTTCTTCGCGATCTCCTCGGGCGGCCCCTCGGCGACGATCCGGCCCCCTTCGTCCCCGCCCTCGGGGCCGAGATCGAGGATCCAGTCGGCCGTCTTGATGACGTCGAGGTTGTGCTCGATGACGATCACCGTGTTCCCCTGGTCGACCAGGGCGTTCAGGACGTCGAGCAGGCGGCGGATGTCCTCGAAGTGCAGGCCGGTCGTCGGCTCGTCCAGGATGTACACCGTGCGCCCGGTGGCCCGCCGGCTCAGCTCCTTGGACAGCTTGATCCGCTGCGCCTCGCCGCCCGACAGGGTGGTCGCCGACTGGCCGAGCTTGATGTACGACAGCCCGACCGCATCGAGGGTCTCGAGCTTGCGGTGGATCGCCGGCACGTTGGTGAAGAACTGCAGCGCCTCCTTGACCGCCATCTCGAGGACGTCGGCGATGCTCTTCCCCTTGTAGAGGACCTCCAGCGTCTCCCGGTTGTAGCGCCGCCCCTTGCACTCCTCGCAGGTGACGTAGACGTCGGACAGGAAGTGCATCTCGATCTTGATGATGCCGTCCCCCTCGCACGCCTCGCAGCGCCCCCCCTTCACGTTGAACGAGAAGCGGCCGGGGTGATAGCCGCGCATGCGCGACTCGGGGACCGAGGAGAACAGCTCGCGGATCGGCGTGAACAGGCCGGTGTAGGTCGCCGGGTTGCTGCGCGGCGTGCGCCCGATCGGCGACTGGTCGATGTCGATGACCTTGTCGATCTCCTTCACCCCCTCCAGGGCGCGGTGGCGGCCGGGGCGGATCGGCGTCCGGTAGAGCGAGCGCGCCAGCGCCTTGTAGAGCGTCTCGTTGACCAGCGTGCTCTTCCCCGATCCCGAGACGCCGCACACGGCGGTCAGGAGGCCGAGCGGGAAGCTCGCGTCGAGCTTCTTGAGGTTGTTCTCCTCAGCCCCCAGGACGGTCAGCCAGCCCTTGGCCCCCTTGGTCGCGGCGGGGGCCCGGCGGCGCTCGGGCAGGGGAATCGACCGCCTGCCGGAGAGATACTGTCCGGTCAGCGACGCCGGGGCGGCGGCGATCTCGTCCGGCGTCCCCTGGGCGACGACCCGGCCGCCGTCCTCGCCCGCCCCCGGTCCCAGGTCGACGACGTGGTCGGCCGAGCGGATCGTCTCCTCGTCGTGCTCGACGACGATGACCGTGTTCCCCAGGTCGCGCATGGCGCACAGCGTGTCGAGGAGCTTCCGGTTGTCCCGCTGGTGCAGACCGATCGACGGCTCGTCCAGGACGTACAGCACGCCAGTCAGGCGCGAGCCGATCTGGGTCGCCAGACGGATGCGCTGTCCCTCGCCGCCGGACAGCGTCGCGGCGGTGCGCGACAGCGTCAGGTAGCTCAGGCCGACGTTCAGCAGGAACCCGAGCCGCTCGTTGATCTCCTTGAGGACCTGGTGCGCCACCTG
>DATNEZ010000042.1:0-2915 GCA_035606645.1 Binatia bacterium | reverse complement strand
CCTGGGGGTCGATTCGGCCATGGGCTCGCGGGGCGCGGTGGTCCTGGGGCGGCACGACCCGGTCCCGTTCAGCCGCGAGCATGTGTCCCTGGCCGACATCCTGGCGTCGTTCATCGCGCTGCAGATCGAGCGGGCGCTGCGGGCCACCGACGCGCGGCGCGCCAGCGAGCGCCTGCAGGAAGAGTCGGCCGCGACGAACCGGCGGCTGCAGGAAACGACCCTGGAGCTCGCGGCGCTGAACTCGATCGCCTCGGCCGCCACGCCGTCGCTCGACCTCGGCCGGCAGATCGAGATCTCCCTGCGCAAGGCGCTCGAGGTGACCGGGTTCAAGGCGGGCGCCATCGCGCTGGTCGAGGAGAGCGGCGGGACCGAGGTGCTGAAGTCGGTGCAGAGCGTCGGCGACGTCTCGTACCTGGACCTGACCCGCGCGATCCGGCGCGGCCGGGGCGAGGGGATCGCCGGCCGGGTCTGGGAGACCGGCGAGGCCATCTCGTTCGCCGACCTGTCGACGGGGGCCGCCCTGGACGACGAGCTGGCCGGGCTGAGGCGCGCCGGCTTCCGGGCGCTGGCCTGCGTGCCGCTGCGCGCGCGCGGGCGCATCATCGGCACGATGGAGTTCCTGTCGAGCGAGGCGCGCCCCGAGCTCGAGAGCCGGCCCGGGCTGGCCGAGTCGATCGCCGGGCAGATCGCCCTCGTCATCCAGAACGGCCGGCTGCTGTCGGACATGATGCGCCACAGCCTCGACCTCGAGGCGAAGAGCGGCAAGAACGCCGCCGACAAGGTGCGGGCCGAGGAGATCCTCGCGGGCCTTCTGGCCGCGGCGCAGGCCGCCAGCCGGACGACCGACCTGCGCGCCCTCGCCGAGGCGATGCTGGGGCGCGCCATCGATCTCGCGTCGGCCACGGCGGGAACGGTCCACCTGGTCGACCCCGGAACGCGCGCTCTCGTGCTGAAGGCCCAGCGGGGGATGCCGGAGCGCATCCTGGAGGACCTCGACGGCCGGGTCGGGCGGACGATCATCGGCCGCGCCTTCGAGACCGGCCGCCCGCACCTGCACCCCGGAGGCTCCGCCGAGCACCTCGACGCCGACAGCGGGCTGCGCTACCAGGCGGCCTTCCCGCTGCGCGCCCTCAGCGGCGTGCACGGCATCCTGGCGGTGGCGCGCACCGACGATCGCCTCCCCGGCGAGGCGGAGATGCTGGCCCTCACCGCGCTGAGCGAGCTGTTCGGCCTGTCGGTCGAGAACGCCCGGGCCTTCGAGAAGACCCCGCCGTCCGCGGCGCCCCAGGCCGAGCTCCTGCCGCAGCTCGTGCAGGCGCAGAAGATGGAGTCGATCGGCACCCTGGCGGGCGGGATCGCGCACGAGTTCAACAACATCCTGGCGTCGATCCTCGGGTACGCCAGCCACATCGAGAGCCTCACCGCGAGCGACAACCCGATCCGCCGCGAGGCCGCGACCATCTCCAGGCAGGCGAAGCGGGCCGCCGAGCTGACGCAGCAGCTGGTGGCCTTCGCGCGCGGCGGGCAGTACTCGCTCGAGCCGGTCGACCTGAACCGCACGATCGCCGAGACGGTGTCGTTCCTCTCCAAGAGCATCGACCCGCGCATCGTCGTCGACATCCGCAAGGACCCGGACCTGCCGATGATCGAGGCGGACGCCGGGCAGATGCAGCAGGTCCTGATGAACGTGGCGGTCAACGCCGCCGAGGCGATGCCGGACGGCGGCCGCATCACCTTCGAGACGCGCGTCGCGCACCTCGACGAGTCGTTCGCCCGGACGCAGCCGGGCCTCACCCCCGGCGACTATGTCGAGGTCGTGGTCGGCGACACCGGGACCGGGATGCAGCCGGACATCGCCGACCGCGTCTTCGAGCCGTTCTTCACCACCAAGTCCAGCGGCAAGGGGACGGGCCTCGGCCTCTCGGTGGTCTACGGCATCGTGCGGAACCACCAGGGACACATCAGCCTCTCGAGCACGCCCGGGCTGGGAACGACCGTGCGCGTCTACTTTCCGGTGCTCGACCGCGGCGCCCGCCGCCCCGCGCCCGCCCCGGAGACCGCGTCGACCGGCGGTCCGTGGCCGGCGCCGGGGATTCCGCCCGCCGCGCGCCCCCCTTCGCGGGGGCCGCTCGCCGCCGGCCCGTTCGAGAGCGTGAGCGTCTACGAGCCCGATCGCCGCCGCGCGAAGCCGCCGCAGAGCGACACAGCGCCGCCGGACCCGCCGATGGAGGCCGCCCACGCCATCTTCGAGCCGTCCCCCACGGTCCTCGATCCCTCGCCCGCGGCCATCGAGCCGCCGCCGTCAATCAGCGTTTCGCCGGAGGTCGTCCCCGTTCCGCCCGTCGAGTTTGCCGCGCCCCGCAAGGCGCCGGCGCGGGCGCGCATCATGGTGGTGGACGACGAGGAGACGATCCGCGACATGACCCGGGACATCCTCGAGTCGAGCGGCTGCGAGGTGGTCCTGGCCATCGACGGGGTGGACGCGCTCGACGTCTACCGGCGCGAGTGGGCCCGGCTGGACCTCGTCATCCTGGACATGGTGATGCCGCGCATGGGGGGGCTCGAGACGTTCCGGCGCCTCATCGGCATGGACCGCGGGGCGCGCATCCTCCTGTGCACCGGCTACGCCGACAACGACAAGGCGCAGCGGGCCCTGAAGGAGGGGGCGGTAGGGCTCCTTCCCAAGCCGTTCACCATGACCGAGCTCCTCTCCCGCATCGACAGAACCCTCGGCAAGAAGTAGACTCCCCTGCATGGCGCCTGCCGAGCTGCTCTTCTTCCACAAGAAGACCTGAACGACCTGTCGCAGAGCAAGAGGCCTCTTGCTCAAGAAGGGCGCCAGGCTCGTCGAGCGCGATCTGGGGCGCGATCCCTTGACCGAGGCCGAGATCCGGGACCTGGTCGACGACCGCGAC
>DATNEZ010000009.1:0-6961 GCA_035606645.1 Binatia bacterium | reverse complement strand
GCTGGCGGCGCTTCTGGCGATCGGCTGCGCGGAGACGCCGAAAGAGCCGCCGAAGCCGGCGGCGCTTCAAGGCGAGAGCTTCACGTCCGGCGAGTATACGACGACCCTGCCGCTCGGCCTGCAGGCCGGGGCCGCCTATGTTCCCGAGAACAACCCGATCTCGGAGGCCAAGATCGAGCTGGGCCGTAAGCTCTACTTCGATCCCCGGCTGAGCCGGGACGGTACCGTCTCGTGCGCCTCCTGCCACGACCCCGACAAGGGGTTCTCCGACGCCCGCCCCACGTCGCTGGGCATTCGCCGCCAGTCGGGGGCGCGCAACGCGCCGACCGTCCTCAACCGGCTGTTCAGCCAGGACCAGTTCTGGGACGGCCGCGCGGCCGACCTCGAGGCGCAGGCGCTCGGCCCGATCGAGAACCCGATCGAGATGGGGCACACCCTGCCGGAGATGGTTGCGAACCTGAAAGCGCTGTCGGGATACGCCCCGGCGTTCCAGGCCGCCTTCGCCAGCCCGGAGATCAACCCGGACCGCGTGGCGCAGGCGATCGCCACCTACGAGCGCACCGTCCTGACCGGTAACTCGCCGTACGACCGCTACCAGGCGGGGGAGAAGACCATGCTGGGGGAGTCGGCCGTGCGCGGCATGGCCCTGTTCAACGACGCGGCCCGCGCCAACTGCGTGACCTGCCATGCCGGCTTCAACTTCACCGACGAGTCGTACCACAACCTGGGCGTCGGCATGGAGAAGCCGAACCCGGACTGGGGACGCTTCTCGGTCAGCAAGAACGAGTTCGACAAGGGGGCGTTCAAGACCCCGACGCTGCGCAACGTCGCGCAGAGCGGCCCCTACATGCACGACGGCAGCGAGGCGACGCTGCTGGACGTCGTCAAGCTCTACGACCGGGGCGGGAACAAGAACCAGTGGCTGTCGAAGGAGATCAAGCCGCTCAACCTGACCGACCAGGACAGGGCCGACCTGGTCGCCTTCCTCGAGTCGCTCACCGGCGACGTGCGCGGGACCGAAAAACCGACACTGCCGTAGCTATTTCTCCACCGGGGCGGGGGAGTCGTGCAGGTGCACGACCTGCCAGCGGCCGTTCCGCTTGAACAGGACGTCCGTCTCCTGGTGCCAGCTGGCGGTGGTGGTGCCGTCGGGACGCAGCATCTTCGTGTAGATCCGGTAGGCGGCCACGGCGGCGTCGTTCCCCGGCGAGATGTGGAAGACGGGGTCTTCGGTCTTCACCTCGAGGATCTTGGTGCCGTCCGCGAGCTGCTTCGCCCAGTATTTCTTGTAGTCCTCGATGTCGAGCCGTCCCTCCTCCCAGTACTGCGACATGTCGTCGGCGTAGAACGGCCAGTAGGCCTTCATGTCGTTCGCCTCGTACGCCCGGTTGAAGCGATCGGTGAAGTCCTTCACTTCGGCGAGCGCCTTGTCGCGCCCGCCGGAGGCGGCGGCGGCCAGGCAGAGCAGGCCGGCCAGCGCCAGGCCGACGGAGACGACCCCGGCCCCTCGGCGCGTCATGGTGCCGCGCCTCATGATGCCGCGCGTCATGATGCCGTTCGATCCCGACGGTTCGAGCATGGAGGCTCCTCCTTTGAGCAGGCCGCGGTTGAACAGGCCGCGGGATGCTAGCATGGCGGCCGCTTTGATAGAATGGCCGTCGCGAGGGACCCATGCCGGATCGTGAAACCGGAAGCAAGCGCGCCGCGGCCGCGCCCGCCGCGACGGGAGCGGTGGCCTCGAGCGCCGCCGAGAAGCACCGCCGCTACCTGTTCCCCTGCGCCACGACGTACTACGAGCAGCCGCTCACCCTGGTGCGCGGCGAGGGGATGCACGTCTGGGACGACGCCGGCCGGAAGTATCTCGACTGCTTCGGCGGCGTGCTCACGGTCAGCGTCGGACACTGCCATCCCGAGGTGACCGACGCCATCGTCCGGCAGGTGCAGACTCTCGTGCACACGTCCACGCTGTACGCCAACCCGCCGCTGTCCGACCTGGCGGAGGCGCTCGCCGCGATCCTGCCGGGGGACCTCGACCGGATCTTCATGACCAACTCCGGGACCGAGGCGGACGAGACCGCGGTGATGCTGGCGCGCGTGCACACCGGCGTGCAGGAAGTGATCGTGCTGCGCTACGGATACTCGGGCCGGTCGATGATGGCGATGGCCGCCTCGGGGCAGGCCCCCTGGAAGCAGGCCGGCAATCCGATCCCGGGGTTCGTGCACGCGGTGGCGCCGTACTGCTACCGCTGCCCGCTGAAGCTGACCTACCCGTCGTGCGAAGTCGCCTGCGCCAGGGACGTCGAGGAGGTCATCCAGACCGCCACCTCGGGGCGGGTCGCCGGGATCCTGGCCGAGGTGATCATCGGCTCGGGCGGGTTCATCGTGCCGCCCAGGGAATACTTCCAGATCGTCGCCGACATCGTGCGCCGGGCCGGCGGGATTTTCATCGCCGACGAGGTGCAGACCGGCTGGGCGCGGACCGGGAAGATGTTCGGCGTCGAGCACTACGGCTTCGTCCCGGACGTGATGACCTTCGCCAAGGGGATGGCGAACGGCTCGCCGATCGGCTGCACGGCCACGACCGACGCGATCGCCTCGGCCCTGAAGCCGCTGTCCTTCTCGACCTTCGGCGGCAACCCGGTGACCTCGGCGGCCGCCCTCGCCACGCTGCGCGTCATCCAGAAGCAGAAGCTCGTCGACAACGCGCGCGTCATGGGAGAGCGGCTGCACGCGGGGCTGCGCGGCCTGCAGCGCCGCCACCCGGTCATCGGCGACGTGCGCGGGCTGGGGCTGATGCAGGGGTGCGAGCTCGTCAAGAAGGACAAGTCGCCCGATCCCAGGTCCACCGCCCTCGTCCTCGAGGGGACCCGCCGTCGCGGCGTCCTCATCGGCAAGGGGGGGCTGTGGGGGAACGTCCTGCGCGTCGCGCCCCCCCTGACGGTGAGCGAGCCGCAGATCGACGAGCTCATCGCCGCTCTCGACGCGTCGCTCGCCGAGCTTCCCGAAGCGTAAACCCGACAACATCCAGGGCGTTCACGGGGGACTCCATGTCTTTCGACCTCAAGGCGCCCGCGGCGGCCGGTGCGGAATCGCCCGCCGGCGCGGCGGCGGCCGGCGTCCCGGTGCTGGGCGGGGCGGCGTCGGCGATCGCCCTGGCGCTCACCATGTTCGTCGAGGCGGTCGGCTACGGCATGGTCGCTCCCACGCTGCCGTTCCTGGCGCGCACCGCCGGCGCGGGGGAGACGCAGATCGGCTTCCTGGTCGGGCTGTACGCCGCCGTCGGGCTGCTCGTCGGCATCCCGTTCAGCGCCCTCGCCAGCCGCTACGGCCGCCGCGTCCTCGTCCTGATCGGCCTCGGCTGCCTCACCGCGGCGTCGCTCGGCTTCGTGGTGGCGCCGACGTACGTCTGGCTGGTGGTGGCGCGCTTCGCGCAGGGGCTCGGGGCCAGCGCCATCTGGGTCGGGGCGCTGACCATCGCGGCCGACCTCACCCCCGACGCCTCGATGGGACGATCGCTCGCTTGGATCACCGGGTCGTGGTCGCTCGGCTTCGTGGTCGGCCCGGCGCTCGGCGGCATCGGCAGCGTCCGCTTTCCGTTTCTGGCCTACGCCGTCCTGTCGGGGGGGGCGCTTCTGGTCGGCTTCTTCGCGCTGCCCGAGACCGGGCGTCCGGGCGTGCGCACGAGCCTCGCGGGGATCCTCCGCATCCTGAAGTATCCCGCGGTCCTGGGGTCGGCGGCGGCGACCTTCGCCCTGTCGTTCTTCTACGGCGCCTTCGAGGCGTTCACGCCGCTGCTCGCCGACGAGCTCCACGTCAGGCGGATCGGCATCGGTTTCCTGTTCGCCATCGCCGGCCTGCCGAGCATCGCCCTGCCGCGCCTGACCGGCCAGATCGCCGACCGCATCGGGGACACGCGGCTGATCATCGCCGGGCTGGTGTACTCCGCGGCGCTGTGCGCCCTCTTCCTGCCGCTGGTGGGAGCGCTTCCGCTCTGGGTGACCTTCTTCCTGGCCGGGATGGTGGAGGTGCTGATCTACGTCCCCGCCGTCGCCCTCCTGAACCGCGGCATGGATCGCGACGAGCGCGTGTACGCCACCGGGTCGCACAGCTACGCTTTCTCCCTCGGCTTCTTCCTCGGTCCGCTGGTGGGGGGCGTGCTGATGCCCCGCGGCGGCTACCCGCTCCTGTTCGCCTCGCTCACCGCCGTCATGATCGCGGCCACGATCGCCCTCGTCCGGCTGCGCGGCCGGATCGAATCCGCCTGAAATTCTTGCCAAGATCGCGGCCAGACGTTAAGTTGGTGGGCGTAAGATGGCGAGCGTGAAGGACAACAATCGGAAGAGCGACAACGACAAGGCCGCGGAGGCGGCCGTCGCGGTCGAGCCCGCGAAGGACGCGCCGGCGCCCGAGCCCCAGGAAGCCTCGAAAGAGGCGCCGAAGGAGGCGCCCAAGGAAGCCCCGAAGGAAACCCCGAAGCGCCCCACCCGCTTTCTGTTCATCTCGAAGTTCGCCCTCATCCACGATCTCGCCTGGCAGGTCCAGAAGGAAGGCTGCGAGGTCAAGTACCACATCATGTCGAAGGCCGACCGCGACGTCGGCGACGGCTTCGTGGAGAAGGTCGATCGCTGGGAGGACCACAAGGACTGGGCCGACGTCATCGTGTTCGACGACTGCGAGTTCGGCTCCCTGGTCGAGAAACTGCGCAAGGAGGGGAAGGCGGTCATCGGCGGCAACTCCTACACCGACAAGCTGGAGATGGACCGCGACTTCGGCCAGGAGGAGATGAAGGCCTCCGGCATGACGACGCTGCCGCGCTGGGAGTTCACCTCGTTCGACGACGCCATCGCCTTCGTGAAGGAGAACCCCGGCCGCTACGTGGTGAGGCCGAGCGGCCGCGCCCAGAACGAGAAGGTCCTGTCGTTCGTCGGCCAGGAGGAGGACGGCCTCGACGTCCTGTCGATGCTCGAGCACTACAAGAAAGGCTGGTCCTCGAAGATCAAGGTGCTCCAGCTGCAGAAGTTCGCCAGCGGGGTCGAGGTGGCGGTCGGCGCCTTCTTCAACGGCACCGACTTCATCCTGCCGGTGTTCATCAACTTCGAGCACAAGCGGATGTTCAACGACGAGATCGGCCCGCAGACCGGCGAGATGGGGACGGCCGGGTTCTGGTTCGCCTCCAGCCAGCTGTTCAACCAGACGCTGGCCAAGATGAAGGACCGCCTGGCGGCGGCCGGCTACACCGGCTACATCGACATCAACTGCATCGTCAACTCGCGCGGCATCTACCCGCTGGAGCTGACCTGCCGCTTCGGCTACCCGACCATCAATCTGCAGATCGAAGGGGTGCTGTCGAAGTGGGGGGACTTCCTGCCGGCCGTGGCGCGCGGCGAGCCGTTCAACCTGCGCACCAGCCGCGGCTTCCAGATCTGCGTGGTCATCGCGGTCCCGCCGTTCCCGTTCATCGACCCCGACGCCTTCCGCAAGTTCTCGGAGGACGCCGTGGTCCTGTTCAAGAAGCCGATGACCGAGGGGCTCCATCCCGGCGACGTGCGGCTGGTCGACGGGGACTGGCGCCTGGCCGGCAACTCCGGCTACGCCATCGTCGTCACCGGATCGGGATCGACGATGGAGGACGCACGCCGCGAGGCGTACAACCGCGTGAAGAACATCATGATCCCGAACATGTTCTACCGCACCGACATCGGCGAGCGCTGGATCCGCGAAGGCGACCTCCTGCAGACCTGGGGATACCTCTCCTGAGGACAGGCTCCTGACGCTGGGCTTGCCGGCCGGGCCCCCGTATCATTATTAGTACGCGCCCTTGACTTCCGGAGGCCGGTCACCATATTGAAATCGCGGCGCGCGCCCGGCCGTGAGGATCGGATGACTCTTCGCAAGAAGCTGTTCTGGATCTCGGTCTTCTACTTCGCGCAGGGGATGCCCTTCGGCGTCGTCCTCGACGTCCTGCCGGTCTACTTCCGCCAGAACGGCGTGTCGCTGAAGGAGATCGGCATGATGGGGGCGCTCACCCTGCCCTGGACCATCAAGGTCCTGTGGGCGCCGCTTCTGGACCGCTTCGGCCAGCGCCGCACCTGGGTCACGGTCTGCTGCCTCGCCATGGCGGCCGCCATGTTCTGCGTCCCACTCATGGACGCGTCGAACCCCGACCTCATCCTGTGGATGCTCCTGATCGCCTTCACGGTCTCCTCCGCCACGCAGGACATCGCCATCGACGCCTTCGCCGTCGGCATCGCGTCGAAAGGGGAGGAGGGGGCGATCAACAGTATTCGCGCCGGGATGTATCGCCTCGGCGTGCTGCTGTGCGGCGGCCTCACCATGTACCTGGTCGCGCCGCTCGGCTGGACCTGGGTCTACCTCGCCCTGGCGCTCTCGTTCCTGGTCATGGCGATCGCCGCGCTCGTGGCGCCGACCGTCGAGGTCGTCCACCAGCAGCCGCGCGAGTGGGCCAGGGGATTCCTGGCGTTCCTCAGCCGCCCCGGATCGATCGCGATTTTCCTGTTCGTCCTCATCTACCGCATGGACTACGTCGCCGTCGGCCCGATGATCAAGCCGTTCTGGATCGACCGCGGCATGACCCCGGCCGAGATCGGCACCATCTCGACGAGCGTCGGCATGATCCTCGGGATCGTGGGGGCCGCCCTGGGCGGCCTGTTCACGTCGCGTTTCGGCATCTTCCACAGCCTGTGGCTGCTCGGCATCGCCCAGGCCCTGCCGAACCTCGGTTACTGGGCGGTCGCCCAGTACAGCCTCGGCCGCCCGTATCTCTACGGCGTCTCGATGGCCGAATCGTTCGGCGCCGGCCTCGCCACCGCCGCGTTCCTGTCGTTCCTCATGCGCATCAGCGACAAGCGGCAGGCTGCGACGCAATACGCCCTGCTCACCGCGCTCTACGCCCTGCCGCGCTCCGTCCTCGCCCCCATCGGCGGCAAGGTCGCCGACCTCT
>DATNEZ010000628.1:0-5460 GCA_035606645.1 Binatia bacterium | reverse complement strand
CATCAGAAGCGCGACTTCGCCTCCAGGCAGGCCGAAGTAATTGAAGAAGTCGCCGCCCAGCTCGTGGGCCGGGATGGAGAGGCCCTCGACGTCCATGAACGGATAGTGGAGAGCCTTCTTGGGCAGGAGCTCGGCCTGGATCCTGCGGCACAGCTCGAGCTCCTTGCGCAGGCGCTCCTGCACGACCAGCCGCTCCTGGTTGGCGCTCAGCTCCTTCGCCATCCGGTTGAACGCCTGCGCCAGCTGCCCCAGCTCGTCGCTCGATCGCACCGGCACCTGCGTATCCAGCCGCCCGGCGGCCAGCCGCTCGGCGCCGCGCGTCAGGTCGGACAGGTTCTGCGTCATCCGCCGCGACAGGGGGAGGATGCCGAACAGGGCGAACGCCGCGAGGCCGAGGCCGGCCCCGAGGTTCCGCGCCGAGGCGCGCCTTATCTCTCCGAGCGACTCGCCGACGGGGCGGGCGAGCCCGAAGGTCAGGCCGGTCGCCTCGTCCGCGTGGGTCACGACCACCCACTGCTCGTCCGGCTTCGGGCCGTCCTCTCCGGGGCCGCCGGCGAGGTGGTGCTCCTTCAGCTTCGCCAGGTCGGCGGCGTCGAGCGTGAACAGGTTGCCGGCGCCGTCCCGCGCGAACGGGATCTCTCCCTGGTCCCGCCGGGTCTGCGACATGACCTGCCGGAGCAGCCGGTCGGTCGAGACTCTCGCTTTCAGGCTCCCGACCCGTTCCCCGTCCCGCTTCAGCGTGCACCCGAACTCCTGCTTCAGGTGCAGCCCGTTCTCCTGGTCCTCCTCGACCGGGGCCGCTTCCTCATCGTCCTTCTCCGCCTCGGCCTTCTCGGTCTCCGCCTCCCGCCTGGCGCGCGACGCCTCGACCTTCTGCTTCACGATGCGCGCGATCAGCTGTCCCTGCTCGCCGAGGCGGGCCATCATGTCCTTCTCGATCTTGGCGGCCTCGCCCGGCGGGATCAGGGCCATCGCCGCCTGGATCAGAGGCGCCACGTCCGGATCCTTGGCCAGCTCCCCGGCGATCTTCGGCAGGTGCACGATGATCGGCAGGGCGCTCCCGGGCGGGGACGGGGCCCCGGGATGGGCGGGGCTCTTCGGCGGATGCGCGGCACGACGTCCCGAGGGCCGCGGCGGCGCCGGCGCCCCCGATCCCGGGTCCGGATGGAACTCGAAGGCCTCGATGAGCGAGGCCGCGTCGCCGAGGGTCGACAGCAGTCGGCCGATCATCTGAGGGTCGGCGTCCGCCGCAGGCGCCGACGCGTCCTTCCCCGCGAGAGGGAAGGGGATCTCCTCGAGCCCTCCGATGCGCTTGCTGAGGCTGGCGGTGACCGCCCCCATGCGGCTCTCCATCTCCCCGGCGGCGCGGACCGACTCCGCCTCCACCGTGCTGCGGAGCGCCTTCGTGGACGAGTGGTAGGCGTAGAGCGTGATGGCGCCGAGGGGGACGACGGCCAGGAGCACGAACGCCAGGATGAGCTGGTTCCTGAGCCTCATGACCCGGAAGGATACCACCGGGCCGCCGCGCCGGCACATCGCGTAGAATGCCGCCGGCCCGGGGCAGGGCGCGCAGGGCCGGAGGAGACCCGACATGACGGACACGGGGGGATGGGCCGGACATCCGCGCGGGCTGTCGACGCTCTTCTTCACCGAGATGTGGGAGCGCTTCAGCTATTACGGGATGCGGGCGTTCCTCATCCTGTACATGACGACCTCCATGGACGCCGGCGGGCTGGGCTTCGACGTCCAGAAGGCCGGGTCGATCTACGGCACCTACACCGGCAGCATCTGGCTCGTGACGATCGGCGGCGGCCTCGTGGCCGACCGGCTCCTGGGGGCCTACCGGAGCGTCCTCGTCGGCGGCATCATCATCGCGCTCGGGCATTTCACGCTGGCGTTCAAGTCGCTGCCGTTCTTCTATTCCGGCCTTGCGCTCATCGTCCTCGGCACCGGCCTCCTGAAACCGAACGCCACGACCATGCTCGGGTCCCTGTACGCCCCGCAGGACGCGCGGCGCGACGCCGGCTTCTCCATCTTCTACATGGGGATCAACCTCGGCGCCTTCATCGGGCCGCTCATCGCCGGCTGGCTGGCGCAGCGCGTCGACTGGCACATGGGGTTCGCCTGCGCGGGGGTCGGAATGGCCTTCGGCGTGATCCAGTACGTCGTCGGCCGCGACCGGCTGAAGCCGGCGTGGGACGGGGCTCCCTCCGACCGTTCAGGCTCGACGGCCCCCCGCGCGGGCGCCCCTGCCACTCCGGCCCAGGGGGGCGTGGTCCTGGGATTCACCCCGGTCGAATGGACCCGGATGGCTGCCGTCGTCGTGTTCTTCCTCTTTGCCACGCTGTTCTGGGGGGCCTACGAGCAGGCCGCCTCGACCCTGAGCCTGTTCGCGGACCGGCACACCGAGAGGCACCTTTTCGGGCACGAGATCCCTTCCAGCTGGTTCGTGTCGATCCAGGCGATGTTCGTCATCCTGTTCTCGCCGCTCTTCGCCTGGCTGTGGGTGAGGCTCGGTCCGAAGGAGCCGTCGACACCGGCGAAGTTCTCCTATGGCCTGCTGCTCGTCGGGGTGTCGTTCGTGCTGCTGATGCCGGCCGCGATGCTGGTCCAGGGGCAGGAGTCCGTCCTGGTGAGCCCTCTCTGGCTGGTCGCCGCCTACGTCCTGCAGGTGGCTGGGGAGCTGTGCCTCAGCCCGGTCGGCAACAGCGTCGTCACCAAGCTGGCGCCGCAGCGCGTCGTCGGCCTGATGATGGGGGTCTGGTTCCTGTCGATCGGCGCCGGCAACAAGCTGGCGGGCTGGGCCGCGGGCCTCACCGCCACGGTCCCCCTGCCGACCCTGTTCGGCTGGGTGGCCGGCGTCACGCTCGGCGCCGGGGTCGTCCTGATCGTCCTGATCCGGCCGATCAGGCGCCTGATGGGGGGCGTGCGCTGAGCCGCGCCCGCCCCTTGAGCGTCAGGACGTAGACCAGGACTGCCGCGACCACGACCAGGCCCGCGACCCGCCATTCCTCCCGCGTGATGCTCGTCAGCATCCAGGCGATGAGACCGCACGCCAGGAGCGGCGCCACCCCCTGGCGCAGGCGGCTCGAGATCGACCCGGCCGTCTCCGGGTCGCGGCGCGCCAGCTCCCATGCCGCCAGGCAGCAGCCGGCGTAGAGCAGGAGCGTCACCAGGTTCGCCAGGATCGCCAGCCTCTCGAAGCCGCTGGTGATCGCCAGGGCGCAGACGAGGGCGCTCTGGGCTGCGATCGCCAGGTGCGGGGTCCGCCAGGTCGGATGGACACGGGCCATGGCGCGCGGCAGGAAGCCGTCGCGCCCGAAGGCGTAGAGCGCGCGCGGCACGGCCAGGGTCATCCCGCTCACGTAGCCGAACATCGAGACCGTCGCCCCCAGGAGGAGCATCGTCCCGCCCCACGGCCCGAACACGCCGGCCGCCGCCGCGGCCAGCGGGGTCTTCTGGCCGGCGAGACCGGGGCCGAGCACCCCCTGCGCGACCAGCTGGATCGCCATGTAAACCGCGGTGATCGTGACCATCGCCAGGAGGATTCCCCGGGGGACCGTCCGCTTGACGTCCTTGATCTCGCCGCTCGGCACGAGCGCGCTCTCGACCCCGCTGAAGGCGAAGATGAGCAGGATGGAGGCGCGCGCCACGGCCCCCGCCGAGACGGTCTCGGTCCATCGCAGGTTCGCCGCGTCGATCGCGAACGCCCCGGCGACGATGAGGAGCACGAGCGGGAGGAGCTTGGCCACCGTGGCGACGGCGTTGAGGCGCGTTCCCTGCGCCACGCCGCGGATGTTGACGGCGCTCAGGACGCCGAACGTGGCGATCAGGAAGACCGCCCGGCCCGCCGTTCCCTCGAGGGCCGGGACGAGCACGCCGATCGAATCGGCGAAGATCGTGGAGACCGCCGCCACCGCCAGGGTGCCGAGCAGCCAGACGAACACGCCCGCGAGAAACCCCGCGAACGACCCGAACGCCACTTCGACATAGGCGTACGGCCCGCCGGTCAGGTCGACCCGTTTCCCCGCCTCGGCGAAGCAGTACACGATGAGCCCCATCGCGCAGGCGCAGACCAGGAACGAGAGGGGAGCCTGCGGTCCGAGCGCCGCCGCGACCAGGGCGGGCAGGCGGAAGATGCCGCCGCCGATCGTGACGTTTACGATGCTGGCCGCGAGCCCCAGGGTGCCGACGGCGCGGACGAGGGGCTCCCCCGATCGGCCGGTCAACTCGACGGCCACGGGCAACTCAAGTTAGGCTTGGCTCCGGAGGTGGACATGCCCAAGGTTCCCGGCTGGTACAACCAGCAGAAGAAACAGTACCCCGCGGTCTTCAAGGCCTACGAACAGCTCGGGGACGCCTGCCGCGCGGCCGGCCCGCTCGACGAAAAGTCCGCGGCGCTCGTCAAGCTCGCGATCGCCGTCGGCACGCGCCACGAGGGGGCGGTGCACTCGCACACCCGCCGCTCGCTCGAGGCCGGCGCCAGCATGGCCGAGTGCCGCCACGTGGCCCTTTTGTCGCTCACGACGATCGGCTTCCCCTCCATGATGGCGGCGCTGTCGTGGATCGAAGACGTGGCCGGAGAGAAACCGTAGCTCCGCGCGTCTACGGCTTTTTCAGCCACTGGTCGAGCCAGCCTATCACCGTGTCGTGCCACAGGATGCTGTTCTTCGCCTTCAGCACCCAGTGGTTCTCGTCGGGGAAATAGAGCAGCTTCGACGGCACCCCCTTGCGCTGCAGGGCGGTGAAAGCCGAGAACCCCTCGGTCTCCGGCAGGCGGAAGTCCTTCGCGCCGTGGACCACCAGCATCGGCGTCTTCCAGTTCTGCACGGACAGGGCGGGGGACCAGCGCTCGTAGGTCGTCCCCGGCTCCCACGGCAGCCCCCCGTTCTCCCACTCGGGAAACCACAGCTCCTCGGTCGTGTAGTAGCTGGTGCGCGTGTCGAACTCGCCGTCGTGGCTCACCAGGCACTTGAAGCGATCGGTGTGCCCCGCGATCCAGTTGATCATGTAGCCGCCGTAGGAGGCCCCCAGGGCCCCCATCCGCTCGCCATCGACGAAGGGATAGGTCTTGAGGACGTAGTCGAGCCCCTTCATCAGGTCGTCGTACGGGGCGCCCCCCCAGTTCTTGCGGATGGCGTCGGTGAACGCCTGCCCGAAGCCGGTCGATCCGTGGAAATTGATCTCGACGGCGACGTAGCCGGCGCCGGCGTAGGCCTGGGGATTCCAGCGATAGTGGAAGTCGTTGCCGAAGCTGCCCTGGGGCCCGCCGTGGATCAGGAACGCGACGGGATACTTGCGACCCTGCTGGAAATCGATGGGGCGGCACACGAAGCCGCGCACGGTGTCCCCGTGGGCGCCCTTGAACTCGAACTGCTCGTAGTCGCCCGTGCGCACGGCGGCGACGCGGGCCGCGTTGAGCGTGGTCACAGCCTTGCGGTCGCTGCCGTCGAGCGCCGC
>DATNEZ010000627.1:0-2193 GCA_035606645.1 Binatia bacterium | reverse complement strand
ATCGGCCGCTTTCTGCCCGACGTCGAGCTGGACCGGGGCGCGCCGGTGGCGGTGATCGGCCGCACGGTGCAGGGTGAGCTGTTCGGCAGCGAGAACCCCCTCGGCCAGCCGATCCGGATCGGCGACTGGCGCTTCCGGGTCGTCGGCGTCCTGGCGGAGAAGGGGCAGTCGCTCGGGCTCAACATGGACGACGTCGTGATCGTCCCCGTGGCCAGCTCGATGCGCCTGTTCAACCAGGCCTCGCTGTTCCGCATCCTGATCGAGGTCGGGGCGCACTCGGAGATCGACGCGGCGAGGCTGGACGTCCTCGCCATCCTCAAGGAGCGTCACGAGGGGGAGGAGGACGTCACCATCCTCACGCAGGATTCGGTCCTGGGGGCGTTCAACCGCATCCTCGGCGCGCTGACGCTCGCGCTGGCCGGGATCGCCGCGGTCTCCCTGTCGGTCGCCGGCATCGGCATCATGAACGTCATGCTCGTCTCGGTTTCGGAGCGCACGCCCGAGGTCGGCCTGCTCAAGGCGCTGGGGGCGACGCCGCGCCGGATCCTCCAGGTCTTCCTGGTCGAGGCGGTGCTCCTGTCGACGGCCGGCGGGCTCCTCGGCCTGCTCGTCGGCTACCTCGGGTCGGCCGTCCTGTCCCAGGCCTTCCCGGCGATGCAGACCCGTCCGCCGACCTGGGCGGTGGTCGCGGCCATCGTCGTGTCCCTGGCCGCCGGGGCCCTGTTCGGCGTCCTTCCGGCGCGCCGGGCCGCGCGCCTCGACCCGGTGATCGCCCTGGCGGGCAGGTAGGGGGCCATGCGCCTGATCGATCTCATCCGTCTCGCCCTGGGCGCCGTCACGGGGCACCGCCTGCGGTCGGCCCTGACCATGCTCGGGATCGCCATCGGCATCGCCTCGGTCATCCTGCTGACCTCGATCGGCGAGGGGATCCGCGTCTACGTCCTCTCGGAGTTCACCCAGTTCGGCACCAACATCATCGCGGTCAATCCGGGGAAGTCGGACACCACCGGCGGCAATCCGACCGCCATGGCCGGCACCATCCGCAAGCTGACCATCGAGGACGCCGAGGCGCTCCGGCGCATCCCCCAGGTCGAGGCCTCGATGCCGGTCGCCTTCGGCAACGCCCGCGTGGAGTACGGGGAGCGCGGCCGGAGCGTCCTGGTCTACGGCGTCACCTCGGACGTGCCCCGCGTCTGGAAGTTCGGGGTCCGCCACGGCCGCTTCCTGCCCGAGGTGGATCCGCGGCACGGCTCCCCGCTGGTCGCCCTGGGGATCAAGCTGAAGCGCGAGGTCTTCGGCGAGGCGAACGCGCTGGGCGAGCGCGTGCGCATCGGCGGGCGCCCGTTCCGGGTCATCGGCGTGATGGAGCCGAAGGGGCAGTTCCTCAACCTGGACCTGGACGACACGGCGTTCATCCCGGTGGCCGAGGCCATGACCCTGTTCAACCGGGACGATCTGATCGAGATCGACGTGGCCTACCGGAGCGCCGCCGCGCGCGACGTGGTGGCGGCGGAGGTGCGCCGCATCCTGCAGGACAGGCACCAGGGGGAGGAGGATTTCACCATCACCACGCAGGAATCGATGCTCGCCACCCTCGACCGCATCATCGGCGTGGTCACCAAGGCGGTCGGGGCGATCGGCGGCATCTCCCTGGTCGTCGGCGCCATCGGCATCCTGACGATGATGTGGATCTCGGTGAACGAGAGCACCGCCGAGATCGGCCTGCTCCGCGCGCTGGGAGCCCGCCGCGGCCAGGTCATGGCGTTCTTCCTGCTGCAGGCCGCTCTCCTGGCGACCGCCGGGGGCGCGCTGGGCATCCTGGCGGGGGTCGGCATCGCCCGCAGTCTTCAAGTGTTGTTACCCCGCCTGCCGGTCAGCACGCCGCTGCACTACGTCCTCGCCGCCCTCGTGCTGTCGTTCGCGGTCGGCCTCTTGAGCGGCGCCCTGCCCGCCCGCCGCGCCGCGGGCCTCGATCCGATCGAAGCATTACGCGCCGAGTAACCGGGGCGCGGCGATCGGCCGACGGCAGGGGCCGCGTTTGCCGGGCACGGGTCCGGCGTCGCTGCGCGACGCCTCCCCTAGGTCTCACACGGCCCGGCAAACGCGGCCCCTGCCGTCGGCTCACCGCTGCGGCCCGAGACTCCACCTCCTGCTTCGCTCGTTGTCTGGGTCGGTCCATTCGATGACCGGTTC
>DATNEZ010000606.1:0-2317 GCA_035606645.1 Binatia bacterium | reverse complement strand
CGCCGTTCCACGTCACCGTGATCGCCGCTTCGTGGCGGTCGGTGAGGGTCCTGAAGAAGGCGCCGTGCAGGATCGCCCGGCGCGGCGACGCCGCCGCGAACCGGAACCGCTGGCGCGCGTGGGCGATGTACTTCTCCCCGGTGGCGATGAAGGTTTCATAGAGCGGCTCGAGAGCGCCCGCCTCGGGCTCGGCGAACGCGCCGTCGATCTCCGCCTTCATGCAGGTGCGGAGATACCTCACGATCTCGTCCTTCATCCCCTGGAGCTGGCTCTCGGTAAGGTCGAGCGGGTCGGCGGGGAACCTCAGGATCTTCTCGAGGCCCTGGAGGGCGACGTCGACGGTCCAGACGATGCCGTCGGGCTTCACCTCGACGCGCGAGACGGAGAGCTTCTCGTCGTGGGCGGCGAGCAGCACGAGCGCGGCGGCGATTCCGGCCATCATGACAACACTTACGGTCGACGAGGGGGATCGGATGTCAGCGGTTTCTCACGACGACGATGAGCGCGATCACCGACCCGGCGAACAGCAGGTTCGAGAACACGTAGCCCCAGACGATGGCGATCTTGTGCGGATGGTGGAACCGGCTCAGCCCGTAGGGCAGCAGGCTGAGGGGGATCCAGTCCGATCCCGCGCCCCCGTCCTTCGCGGCGTGCTTTTTCAGGATCGACCCGCACAGCCACGCGGGGAGGGCCGAGAGCGCCGCGACGATCCCCAGGACGATCGCGAACTCCTTGTTCATCCGGCCACCGGCGCGGCGGGACGCCTCAGACCCTTCACGGACTCCGTCACCAGGAACGCAGTGAGTCCCGCCAGGCAGAGGCAGACCGCGCCGTTAATGGTGGCGGGGTTCAGGCCAAGCTTGAGGCGGAACGCCTGGATCGACTGGATCGCGAGAGACCAGATCGTGATGCCCGTGACGAACACCATCGGCACCAGCGTGAACCAGTAGGGCTTGCCGATGCGTTTCAGCCAGACAGTGATGCCCAGGAGCGTCAGCCCGGCGAGGAGCTGGTTCGACGTCCCGAAGAGCGTCCAGAAAGCCATGTAGGCGGGCGGCTTGCCCGACTGGGGCGCATCGGCCGACAGGATGAAGAAAAGGGGCACCGATACGGTGACGATCGTCGACAGGATCGACGCCGTCCGGCCGTGCCAGTTGAACAGTTCCTGGACAATGTAGCGGCTGAGCCGGGTCGCGACGTCAAGCGTGTCGAACACGAACGTCGAGAACGCCAGCGAGCCGAAAATGAACGCGAACAGGAACGCGTTGGGACCCAGGATGACGGTCAGGAACCGGCCAATGCCCTTGGCGTAGATGACGCCGGGTCCCTCAGTCGTCTTGGCGACCATCATCACGGTCGCGAGGGCGATGAGCGCGACGAACGCTTCGAGGAGCATCGCGCCGTAGCCCACGGCGTGGCAGTCGCTCTCGCGGGCGATCTGCTTGGACGTCGTCCCGGAGCAGACCAAGCCGTGGAATCCCGAGCACGCGCCACAGGCGATCGTGACGAAGAGGAAGGGGAAGAGCAGGCCGGTCGGGGTCGGATTTCCCTGGCCGTCGCGCTGGACCCATCCCTTGAAGGCCGGCTGCTGCACCTCAAAGCCGCCGAACAGGATGCCGATGACGCCGACTGCGAGCACGATATAGAGGACGAATCCTCCCAGATAGCCGCGGGGCTGCAGCAGCAGCCAGACGGGGAGCAGCGAGGCGATCAAACAGTAGATCAGGATAATCACTCCCCATGTCTTTTGGGGGTGGAGGCCTCCGCCGGCCCCTGAGATCAGGAGCCAGGTCGAGCACTTCGTGCCAAGCCACACGATGAACAGCGTCGCGGGAACGAAGACGATGGTCATGAGCCAGAGGGGCGGATTGAACCGTTTTTGGACCAGACCCATGACCATGGCCAGGAGCAGATAGGCGGTGCTCGAGAATGCCACTGCGCCGCCGCGTTCGAAGTTGACCTTCGTCCCTTCGAGCTCCTCGATCTTTCCGACGAACGTCCCCGCGGTCACGTCGGTGAACGCGACGATGACATAGATCAGCGCGATCCAGATGAAGGCCATGATGGCCACCCACGCGCGCTGGCCAAGATTTTGTCTGACAATTTCCGCGACCGACTTCGCCTTGTGGCGCACGCTTGCGATCAAGGCCGAGAAGTCGTGGACGGCACCGATGAAGACGACGCCGAGCGCGATCCAGAGGACGCAGGGGAGCCAGCCGAACATCTGCGCGGCGAGGATCGGCCCGGCGATGGGGCCCGCGGCGGCGATGGCGCTGAAATGCTGGCCGAGGAGGTAGAAGGGCTTCGTGGGGACGTA
>DATNEZ010000597.1:0-4372 GCA_035606645.1 Binatia bacterium | reverse complement strand
CTGGTCATCGTCGACCAGCACGCGGCCCACGAGCGCGTCCTGTATGAACGGGTCATGGCGGAGCATCGCGCCGGCCGGATCGAGTCGCAAAGGCTCCTGTTCCCCGTGACGGTCGAGGTCGCTCCGGCGGAGCACGCTGTCTTCCCGGAGGCGCGCACCTCGCTCGAGGAGCTCGGGTTCGGCATCGCGCCGTTCGGCGACCGGACGCTGGTCGTGGACGAGATTCCCGCCTTCGTGCCGGGCGGATCGGTGGCGCGCCTGGTGCGGGAGGTGTTGCGGGACCTTCTCGACTGGCGCGAGGCGGACGGGATCGACCGGCTCCGGCACCGGATCGTCTCGACGGCCGCCTGCCACGCGGCGGTCACGGCGAACCATCCCCTGGATGCCCCGAGGATGAAGGCCATCATGAACGATCTCATGAGCACCGACATGCCGATGACCTGCCCGCACGGCCGCCCGGTCCTGCTCCGGTTCAGCCTCGACCGCCTGGAGCGGGAGTTTCATAGAAAATGACGGGTCCTTGACGCGCACAGGCGCGCCGGACAGGCCAACCGGACGTTGCTCGAGGTCGACTCTCACCGTATAATCCGGGCACCCATGCGACGACACGCTGCGATCCTTCTGCGCTCGAAACCGGTCCTGCTGGCGGTGCCGGTGATCTGCGCGCTCCTTTCCGATGCCATGGCGGACACGGCTCTCCTGCGCAACGGCCGCTCCCTGTCGGTCACCGATTTCCGCAGGGAGGGGGACCGGATCGTCCTGATGATGGAAGGGGGAGGGCAGATCGCCCTTCTCCAGGAGCAGGTGGTGGCCATCCGGCGCGACGAGCCGGTGGAGGCGGGCGCGCCCCCCGTCCCCGTGGTGCCGCAGGCCTCGCAGGACGGCACGTCGATGTCGCCGCCGTCGCAGCCGGTGCTCGAGAGCGCGCCGGCGGCGGGCGCCGGGGGCCGGGGAGAGGACGGCCCGATCGAGATCGGGCCTGGAGCGGTCTTCGATCGGCAGGCGCTGAGGGACCTGGCCGCCCGCATCGCGCGACGGCACAGCGTGGATGAGGCGCTGGTGCTGGCGGTGATCGAGGTGGAATCGCGTTACGACGCCTTCGCGGTGTCGCCGCGCGGCGCGATGGGCCTGATGCAGCTCATGCCCCAGACGGCCGCCCGTTTCGCCGTCGGGAACCCCTTCAGCCCCGTCGAGAACGTCGACGGCGGTGTGCGCTACCTGAAGGAGCTCCTCGAGCGATACAGCGGCCAGGTGCGGCTGGCGCTGGCCGCGTACAACGCGGGGGAGCAGGCCGTCGATCGCTTCGGCGGGATCCCGCCTTTCCGCGAGACCGAGCAGTATGTGGTTCGCGTGACCCGCGTCCTGTCCCGCTAAGACAGGCTCCTAGGGGGCGCACCGCCCGTTCGGCGGCACCCCTTCCTGCAGCTCCAGAAACGCCCGGTCGACCGAACGGAAATGCCGCACCGCGCTCGCCTCCTGGAAGCGGGCCCGCGCGGCCAGGCGGCGGCCCAGCGCCTTCTCGGACAGCCCAAGGTAGAGCGGGATCCATCCGGACATCCAGGGAGGGGAATCCGTGGCGCGCTCGAGCGCCGCGGTGAGCGCGGCCTCGGCCTCGGCATGGCGGCCGGCCAGGAACTCGAGCCGGCCCGACAGGAACCATGGCAGGGGGTTCCTGGGGAAGGCCGCGGCGGCGGCCGCGAGGAGTCGGCGGGCCTCGGAGTCGCGCCCGTCCTGCTGGGCCCGCAGGGCGGGTCGGACGAACGAGGACAGGGTTCTCCCCCCGGACAGGGGCGCGCCGGCCGCCTCGCCCCGCCTGGCGGCGATCTCGGGCTTCAGGCGCTCCACGACCTGCCGCTCGCGCGCGGGGAGAGTGGACGGGTCTCCCACCTTGCTCAGGATCTCCTCGGCCCGGTCCATGCGCCAGTCGGAGACGAGGGCGTCCGCAAGGTACACGCGCAGCGTACGGCGCTGCCCGAGGCGCTCCTCTCCGGGCCCCGCGGCCAGAGCCAGCGCCGACTCGAGGTGGCGCGCCGCGCTCGCGTACTCTCCCAGGCGCATCTCCAGGCCGGCGAAGGTCCCTCGGACCAGCGGAGAATCGGGGCTCTTCTTCAGCGCCTCCTCGAGGTGCGCCAGGGCGTCCCCGTAGCACCGCTCGTCGCGGTGGCCGCAGATGAGGGCCAGAAGCAGGCGCGCGTCGGCGCTGAAATACCCGTTCGAGGCGGCCAGCGTCTTCAGCTGCGCGAGCCCGAGCTCGGCGTCCCCCTTGGGCATGAACAGGAGCCCGCGCGCCAGGCCGGGAATCTTCTCGGTGTAGTAGTTGTAGGCTCCGAGACCGAACAGCGCGTCGGCGTTTCCCGGATCGAGGGCCAGCGCGGCCTCCAGGTTCTTCTTCCCGCGCCGGGCCTCCTGCCCCGCCTTGAAGAAGTTCCGGCGCATGGCCTCGACCTGGGATCTCAGGATGTGCACCGTGCCGACCGCGACCAGGACCCGCCGGTCCCGCGGATTGGCCAAAAGGAGGCGCTCGCCGTCCGTCACCGCCTTGTCCACCGCGGCGAGGAAGGCCGCGTCCCGCGAGCGATCGCCGCGGTCCTCCAGGGTCCTCCACCAGTACGTGAAGGCGATGAACATCTGGGGGACCGGATCGCCGGGAGCCGCGCGGGCGGCCGCGCGAAGGGTCGCCTCCGCCTTCTCGTACCGGCCGTCGTGGAGCTCCTGGAGGCCCGAACGGATGAGGCCCTCGGGATTGGGAGGTACGGCATCGGCCAGGGCCTGTGCCGACGCGGCGAGGAGCAACAGGGCGACGGCGGCCAGAGGGCGCGCTCGCGGGCTGGACACGACGGTTCGCGACACGAACGCAAGACTACCATAGCCCCACGCCCCCGCCCTCCGGCCGTCGAGGGCATGACGCGTGTCCCGGCAGTGGTCAGGGGCGGGTCCACCGTGGCGGCGCCGATCGGACGTCCCGTTACGTTTTGGGCGATCGGCGATGTCCAAACCGTTCCCGTGCCGGCCCCCGCGGGCGATTTCACCAACGTCATCGGCGCAAGGCCCTGTCAAGGCACGGGTTCGGCGATTCCGCACGCGTGCGGGCCATGGAACGCTTCTTGCTGCTCTTCTGGACACGTCATGCAGGAGGGCAGCGTGCAACCCAAGGCCAATATCCTCATCGTGGATGCGGACGCGGACTCGGTCCGCAATCAGACGGGAATCCTGACCCGCGGGGGGCACCGCCTCGTCGCGGTCGATCGTTGCGCGCTGGCGCTCGAGCGCCTGCGCGCCCAGGGGTTCGATCTCGCCATCGCCGCCATGGATCTGCCGGACGCGAACGGCATCGAGGTGCTGGCCAGGATCAAGGAGATGTCCCCCGAGATCCCTGTGGTGCTGACGGCCGCGAAGCCCGAGGTCGAGACGACCATCCTGGCGCTGCGCAAAGGGGCCTACGACTTCCTGAAGCAGCCGATCGCGGAGGACGAGCTCCTGGCGCTCGCGGAGCGGGCGGCGCAGCTCAAGCAGATGGGAAGCGAGCGGCGGCGGGCGCTCGAAGAGCTGCAGAGCGAGAAGGTCAAGAACTTCGAGCTGAGGCGCAACCTGCAGGGCCAGTATGCCTTCAGCGCCATCCTCGGCAAGAGCCCGAAGATGAAGCAGATTCACGACCTGCTCCAGGAGGTCACCGGCACCGACTCGACCGTCCTGGTCATGGGGGAGAGCGGCACCGGCAAGGGGCTGCTCGCCCGCATCCTGCACTACAACTCGCTGCGGGCCGAGAGGCCCTTCGTCGAGGCCAACTGCGCCGTCTACTCCGAAGGGATCCTCCACTCGGAGCTGTTCGGCCACGAGAAGGGGGCGTTCACCGGCGCGGTCAAGCAGAAGAAGGGCCGCTTCGAGCTCGCCGACTCGGGGACCATCTTCCTGGACGAGATCGGCGACATCTCTCCCGCCACGCAGCTCATGCTCCTGCGCTTTCTGCAGGAGAGGCGGTTCGAGCGTGTCGGAGGCGAGCAGACGCTGGAGGTCGACGTCCGGGTGATCGCGGCGACCAACAAGAACCTGCAGGAGGGGATGGAGCGGGGCAGCTTCCGCAACGATCTCTTCTATCGATTGAACGTCATCCCGATCCACATTCCCCCCCTGCGCGAGCGCGTCGAGGACATCCCGACCCTCAGCATGGAGTTCCTCGAACGGGTGTCCAAGAAGGTCGGCAAGACCATGCGCGGTTTCTCCAGCGACGCGATGGAGGGCATGACGCGGTACTCCTGGCCGGGGAACGTCCGCGAGCTGGAGAACGTCATCGAGCGCACCGTGATCCTCGCCAAGGGGGATCTCATCGAGATGAGCGACCTGCCTCCCAACCTGAAGGACGGCGCCACCGAGG
>DATNEZ010000246.1:0-2370 GCA_035606645.1 Binatia bacterium | reverse complement strand
CGGGGCGTGACGGAAGCCTGTGGGTCGGAAGCGAGCGCGGCCTGCGCCGCCTGCGCGACGGAGTCCTGACTGCCGTGCCGGACGTGGTCGGAGGGCGGGCGTACGTGACCGCCCTGCACGAAGACGCACAGGGGACGCTGTGGATCGGCACGTTCGGGGGGGGTCTCAAGAGCCTGCGGGACGGCACGGTGACCGCCTACACCACGAAGGAGGGGCTGTCGGACGATCGGGTAGCGTCGCTGTGGGAGGACGCCGCGGGGTCCCTCTGGATCGGCACGCAGGGGGGCGGCCTCGATCGCTTCAAGGACGGGGCGTTCACCGCCTGGCGCGCGCGCGACGGCCTGTGCAGCGACACCGTGTTCCGGGTGCTCGAGGACGATCTCGGCAACCTCTGGATGAGCTCGAATGACGGCGTGTTCCGCGTCTCGAAGAAGGATCTCGAGGCGCGCACCCCCGGAAGCGGCCCCCCCATCGAGTGCGTCCCCTACGGCCGATCGAGCGGCATCCGGGGGAGCGAGTGCAATGGCGGCTCGCAGCCGGCCGGGTGGAAGGGGCGGGACGGACGTCTCTGGTTCCCGACCGGGGACGGCATCGTCGTGGTCGATCCGGCGCACCTGCGTCGCAACGACCGCGCCCCGGAGGTCGTCGTGGAGGGGCTCGTCGCCGACGGGCACAGCCTCGCCGACGGCGGCCCGACGAGCAACGCCCCTTCGGGCGGCGCGCCGGTCATGGTGCCGGCCGGGACCGAGCGGTTCGAGTTCGAGTACGCCGCCCTGAGCTTCCTCGACCCCGCGAAGATGAGATTCCGCTACCGCCTGGACGGGCTCGACCGGGACTGGGTGGACGCCGGGACCGAGCGCGTCGCCCACTACACCCGCCTGCCTCCCGGCCGGCACCGCTTCCGGGTGATCGCCTGCAACAACGACGGCGTGTGGAACGAGGCCGGAGCGTCCCTCGATGTCTACATCAGGCCGTTCTTCTATCAGACCTGGTGGTTCTACGGCCTGTGCGGCACGGCGGTCGTCCTCCTCGGCGGCGGCCTCTTCCGCCTGCGGATCCGCCGCCTCGAGACCCGCCAGCGGGAGCTGTCCACGCTGGTCGCGGTGCGCACGGAGGCGCTGACGATCGCCCAGGACCAGCTGAAGGACTGGAACCGCACCCTGGAGGGGCGCGTGCAGGAGGCGACCCTGGCGGTGAAGGAGTCGGAGCGCATGGCGGCCTACGGGCACATGGTCGCCGGCGTGGCGCACGAGGTCCGCCATCCGATCTTCGCCCTGCAGGCGGCGGCCTACGTCCTGACGGACGGCCTGGCCGAGCGCACGGATCTCCGCCCGCAGCTGAACATCCTGGAGCGCGAGACGAAGCGCATGACGACCCTGATGGACGATCTCCTGCAGTTCGCCCGCCCCGCGGAGCTGGTGTTCGCGCCGGCCGACGTCAAGGCCCTGCTGCATTCGGCGGTGCAGACGTACCGCGACGAGCACCCGGGGGATGCGATTGCGATCGAGGTGCAGGCGGCCGACGGCCTTCCCGCCGTCGTCCTGGACCGGAGCCGCCTGGTGCAGGTCCTGCTGAACCTGATGGACAACGCCCGCAAGCACGCCGCCGGGCTGACGCACATCACCCTGACCGCCCAAGCCGACGGGCCTGTGGCCGGAGCGGGGCCTGTGGCCGGCAAGGACGGAGGGCCGGCGGTGCGCCTGTCCGTGGCGAACGATGGGGCCGGTGTGGCCGCCGACCACCTGTCCCGCCTGTTCGAGCCGTTCTACACCACGGGGCGGGGGTCCGGCCTCGGGCTGGCGATCGTCCGCCGGATCGTGCAGGACCACAGCGGCACGATCGACGTCGAGTCGAAGCCGGAGGGGGGCACGGTCTTCACCATCGGCCTTCCCATAGTGGTGCGAAGGTTGTAGATCTTCGCAGGTAGGAGGGGAGGATGGATCGGATGCTTCGAACTCTGCATGGGAGGGTGACGATGCTCGTGTCGGTCTTCGTGTGTCAGTTGGCCTGAATGAGTCGATGACGGGTGTTGGAGGGAAGCACGGGAGTAATCCAGTCTCGTCGGTAGAGGTCGCGCCATGCCCGGGGGAGGGTCTCACGGGCTGGGAACAGGCGCCGGGACAGGATGCGGCGCCAGCTCCAGGGCTCGGTGGCCAGGCCGAGGCGCATGGCCGGGGTGTCGGGGTCGGGGCGCCTCTCGGAGCGTCCCTTCACGAAGTTTTTCCAGACGATGGTCAGGAAGAGGCGCTCCATGAGCGCGTTGAGGCGTCTGCCGAAGGCGATGGTCTCGCGGCGATGGTGGGCCACGGTGTGACGGATGAGCCCGTGCAGGGCATCGACCGGGAACATCGCCCGGTCGCGGGCGCGGGC
>DATNEZ010000568.1:0-2114 GCA_035606645.1 Binatia bacterium | reverse complement strand
ACCGCCTCGTGGTTCCCCCATCCCAGGACCGTCGGGACGCCGCTGAACGTGCCGATGCGCGACGACCAGGTGTACGGCTCCCCGGTCTCTTCGAGGACGACATCGCCCGGAGCGCCGGCCCGCGCCACGAAATCCGCGGCGGCCGCGTCTCCTGGATAGAGCGCGCGGAACAGCGCCTCGGCATCGGCCCCGGGTGCGAGCGCCGCGCGCGCCCCGGGGTCGTCGAGTTCCCGGATCTCCGCCCTGCGTGCCTGAAGCCAGGACGAGGTCCCCAGGACCGGGTAGACCAGCGCCGCCGCCACGGTCAGCCCCGCCGCCGCCCGGACCGCGCACCCCCGGCGGCCCCCGCCGCGCCGCAGGGGCTCCAGAAGCCACGCGGCCGCGATCCCCAACAGCAGCCAGGCGAGACGATGCAGCTTGAACACGGTGTTCATCCGGGCCAGGGGCGTGGCGTCGAACAGGTCCCTCAGATACACCCACTCGGGGACGGCCGCGCAGAGCGCTCCCAGGGCGGCCAGCGCCAGGGCGATCCGGGCCCGCACCCGGTCGGCCGGATCGTCGCTCCCTGCCATCCAGGCCCCCGGCCCAAGAAGGACGATCGCGCCGCAACCGGCCAGCAGGACGAACGGCCCGAACGCCATCAGCCATTCCACCGGATCGCTTCCCCGCTGCACCAGGACGATCGCGCGGTGCGTGCCGGTGAGCCCGCGCAGGAACGGCAGGAACGGGAGCCAGGCGAGCGCCGGGACGACCGCCCAGAGCGCCGCGCGTGCCGGGCGGCGGTCGCCGGCCCCGACGAGGACGAGCGCGGGCGCTGCGAGCGCCACGATCGGCAGGTCCCACGGGTGCGTTGCGAAGAGCGCGCCGCACACGACCGCGAAGCAGATCGGGCGCATCGCGCCTGCCGGCATGTTCCGGCCCCCGCCTGCCGCATCGGATCCCGGCAGGGACTCCGCCAGGGGAAACGCCAGGGCGCAGGCGACCATCGGCAGGGCAAGGACATAGGGATGCAGGTCCCCCCACAGCATGCTGAACCACGGGAATTCGCTGATCGCATCGGCGATCACCCGCGACGAGGCGAACCAGTCGAGGCGAGTCCCGATCCCGTTGTGCGCCCACTGTCGCATCCACTCGAGGTTCCCGGCCCCGAGCACCAGGACCGCCGCGGCCAGCCCGCCCCGCGCGCGGCGGCACAGGGCGAGACCGATCCCGAAGGCGCCGATCCACACGAGAGCGTGCTGCAGGGCGACGGCCGTGGTGAACGCGCGGGCCGGATCGCCGCCGCCGCAGCGGACCAGGAACGCCGCCACGGCGTATCCGAAATGGTAGTAGGCCAGGTCGCTCCCGGCGAGCCACGGATCGGTCACCGGCGGACCGGGACTGCGCAGGCCGGCTCGCAGGATCGCATAGTCCATGAAGCGCTCGCTGTCGGGGTCGACCGCGGGGTTGTGCCTTCCGATCCAGGTGAAGAGCAGGAGCCCCGACACGAACAGGATCTCGACCAGGACGATCGGACGCCACGGCGCCCGCCATGGATCGGGCGCGACCGGGTGCGTCTCCCGGGAGCGGGGACCTCCGCGACGGCGGCACCACAGGGCGATCGCCCAGCACGCCCCTGCGAGGGCCAGCGCCGAGCCCAGCGCCAGGGGCTGCGAGAGCGGACTTCCGGCGGCTCCCGCCGCCATCCATGCGAGCCAGGCCGACAGGACGAGGCCGAAGGAGCGGGATACGGCGTAGCCCTGGTCCGGAAGGCGGCCGAGTACTGCGCGCAGGAGCGGGAAGACCGACCAGCCGCAGAGCGTGGTGACCAGGTACGCGCGCAGGATTTCGGGCATGCGGGGCCCGGACCAAGGCCGGGGCCGGCTCCTACTCCCCCAGGAACGCCAGGTCGAGCCTGCGGGTCCGCGGTCCGTCGATCTCGATCAGGAACAGGCTCTGCCAGGTCCCGAGAACCAGGCTCCCGTCGACGACCGGAAGCGTCACCGAATGACCGAAGAGGGCCGCCGACAGGTGGGCGCTGGCGTTGTCGTCCACGGCGTCATGGCGGAAGCCTTCCGCAGGACGAATCACCTCGACCAGCCGCGATGCCAGCCGCGCCAGGTCGTCCTTGAGCC
>DATNEZ010000557.1:0-2573 GCA_035606645.1 Binatia bacterium | reverse complement strand
GGGTACATCGAGCCCTGCGGCTGACCGCACAACCCTCGAGGAGGGCTGGCCCGGCGGGCCGGTTACAAGAAGGCGTTCGGCAAGACGTTCCCCGCGTCGCCGCTCCTGTTCGTGGACGCCGGCGACTGGACAGGCGACCCGACCCCCCAGGGGAACTTTCAGACCGACGGCCTCATCGAGGGCATGAACGCCCTGGGATACAAGGTGGCGAACCTCTCGCTGCGCGAGCTGTCGCAAGGCTACGAGCTCTTCCAGGCGCGCCGCAAGAAGGCCCAGTTCGAATTCGTCTCCGCGAACCTCGTCTGGCAGGACAGCGGCGAGCCGGTGGTCTCGCCGACCACGGTCGTCAAGACGGCGCTGCGCGACGGGGCCCGATCGAAGGATGTCCGGATCGGCTTCGTCGGGCTGACCCGTCACGATCCCGCCTTCCAGAAGGAAGGACCCGGAGGCCGGCGCATCGTGACGGTCGATCCGCTGGCGGCCGCCGTGAAGTGGGTGCCGCTCCTCAAGCCCAAGGCGGACGTGATCGTGGTCCTGGTGGCGATGGATCTCGACCTGGCGCGCCAGGTGCCGAAGAAGGTCAAGGAGATCGACCTGGTCCTGGGCGGCGACGGTGCGCCCGGACGCACGGGCATGCAGACCCGGGCGGACGATTTCCCCGAGGACACGCAGTTCGGCCGGACGCGCCTGATGTACGCCGGCGACCAGGGGAAGATGCTGGGAGAGGTGCGCCTGTTCTTCGACGGCGAGCGCAAGATCGCCTCGACGCAGCGGGCCGTGATCGGCCTGACGCGCGAGTGGCCCGACGAGGAGAAGCTGGCCGCCCTGATGGAGTCGGTGAAGGTGGCCATCAACGAGTACAACAAGGCCCAGACGATGGCCCAGAGCCCCTTCGCCTCTCCCGCCCCGGCCGTCGCGCCGGCCGCCGCGGCTCCGGCCGAGCCGACGTACGTCGGGTCGGAGCGCTGCGCCGGATGCCACGATCAGGCCTTCGCCGTCTGGGCCAAATCGGGGCACGCGCGCGCCATGCAGACCCTGGTCTCGAACCAGCAGGACTTCAATCCCAAGTGCCTGCCGTGCCACACCATCGGGTACCAGAAAAAGAGCGGCTACGTCGACCCCAGGTCCACGCCGACCCTCGTCAACGTCGGGTGCGAGTCGT
Organism: Binatia bacterium; assembly: GCA_035606645.1. Classification (GTDB taxonomy): domain Bacteria; phylum Acidobacteriota; class Polarisedimenticolia; order Gp22-AA2; family Gp22-AA2; genus Gp22-AA3. The sequence continues at coordinate 1,411 of DATNEZ010000557.1, read as the reverse complement.
GCCACGGCCCGGGGAGCCGCCACCTCGAGCAGCTGGACAAGGGGTTCGGCCGCACCGACACCGGCGCCTGCGTCTCCTGCCACACCCGGGAGAACAGCCCGGATTTCGTCCCCGCGGAGTACATCCCCAAGGTCAGGCACTGGGACGACCAGGGTGCCCGTCGCTAGACGGCCTTCCGGCCGTTCCTTGACCTGCTTTACCCCGGCGTATACCTTACGGCCATGAGCGCCTCGACGCGGCGAACGCGCGAAGGAAGCGAGGGCCCCGCGGGGCGGACGCTGGCGTTCGACTTCGGCGACCGGCGGATCGGAATCGCCGTGAGCGATCCGATGGGGATGGCCGCCCGACCTCTCATGACCCTGACCCGCACGACCTGGCCGCACGATCTCGAGCGGATCCACGCCATCATCCGCGAGCACGAGGTGCGCCGCATCGTCGTGGGGATGCCGCTGGACATGGACGGCCGCCGCGGCGTCCGGGCCCGGGTCACCGAGTCCTTCATCGAGCGAATCAAGGGAGCCACCGGCCTGCCCGTCATTCCCTGGGACGAGCGCCTCACGACGGTCCAGGCGGAGAGAATCCTGATTTCGGGGGACGTGCGCCGCGAGCGACGCCGCCAGGTGATCGACCAGGTCGCGGCCGTGATCCTCCTGCAGTCCTACCTCGACTCGCAGGCCGTGGAGACCGGGGCGGCGGGGGAGGAGGAGTGAAGCAGCCGCTGCCCGCCTGGTTCAAGGACCACTGGTTCCTCGGGGCCGGCGCGGCGATCCTTCTCGTCCTGTCCGCCACGGTGTCCGCGCATGTCCTGCTCTGGGCCTCGATTCCGTACCGCGGGCACGGGGCCGCCTTCTCCATCATCGAGATCCCCGAAGGGACCGGCGCGGCGCGCGCGGTGGAGATCCTGGTGGAGCACGGCATCGTCCAGCGTTCCCCGCTGGCGCTCCTGTACTTGAGGCTGACGGGCCGGACGCGCGGCGTCAAGGCGGGGGAGTACTACTTCACCCGGCCGATGACGCCGGGAGAGGTGTTCGACAAGATCATCTCGGGCGACGTGTACTACCACCGGGTCACCATCCCGGAAGGGGCCCGCTCCGACGAGATCTTCGCGGAGTTCATCCGGGCGGGGTTCGGGAGCGAAGCGGAGTATCGCGATCTGTTCCGCGACGTGTCGCTGATCGCCGATCTCGACCCCGAGGCGACCGATCTCGAGGGCTACCTGCACCCGGACACCTACACGCTGCAGAAGGGGGCGCGGCCGAAGGCGATCGTGGCGATGATGGTCGCCCGCTTCCGCGAGGTGTTCGAACCGACCTGGATCGAACGGGTGAAGCAGCGCGGGCTCAGCGTGCGCGAGGCCGTCACGATGGCTTCGATGGTCGAGTGGGAGACGGCGCACCCCGACGAGAACCCG
>DATNEZ010000538.1:0-4723 GCA_035606645.1 Binatia bacterium | reverse complement strand
GATCCCCCCCGATCCGAACCTGGGTCACGCCGCCAACTTCCTCTACATGCTCCTCGGCAAGAAGCCGGACGACCTGGGGACGCGGGCGCTGGACGTGGCCATGATTCTTCAAATGGATCACGGCCTCAACGCCTCGACCTTCGCGGCCCGGGTCACCGCGGGGACGCTGGCCGACCTGCACGCGGCGGTGACGTCGGCGATCGGCACGCTGAAGGGGCCCCTGCACGGCGGCGCCAACCACGACGTGATGGTGATGCTGCGGACCATCGGCGAGGTGGACAGGGCGGTCGAGTTCGTGCGCACAGAGCTCCTGCAGAAAAAGAAGATCCCGGGCTTCGGGCACCGGGTCTACAAGACCATCGACCCGCGCGCCATCCACCTGCGCTCCCTGTCGGAGAGGCTCGGCAAGGCGCGAGGGCAGGAGAAGTGGTCGCAGATGTCGGTGGTGATCGAGAAGACCTGCAAGGAGCTGAAGAACCTCAATCCGAACGTCGATTTCTACGCCGCGTCGGTCTACTACCTGCTCGGCTTCGAGATGGATCTGTTCACGCCGATCTTCGCCTGCAGCCGCGCCCCGGGCTGGATCGCGCACGTCATCGAGCAGCACACCGACAACCGCCTGATCCGGCCGCTCGAGGAGTACATCGGGCCCCCGGAGCGGCCGTACGTGCCGATCGACCGGCGGGTCTAGGGCAGGCTCCCGGCCCCATCCCGCCGGCGGCGGGGCTTGTATGCCGCCGGAATGATGTGAGAGGATCGTTCGTTCCCTGGAGGACTCCGCTCGATGCCGGCGCCGACGGACTACAAGAACCAGTTCCTCAAGAAGCCGCCCAAGCGCCTGGCCGTCGTCGACCAGAACAGCTGCTCGGGATGCGCCAACTCGCCGGCGTGTGTCGCGTTCTGCGAGACCGTCACGGTCAAGGACCAGGTGGTGGACGCGATCCGCTACGTGTCGTCCCCGGACGCGCCGAACAACCTGGCGATCATCGAGTACGACAAGTGCATCGGCTGCGCCCTGTGCGCCGAGGTCTGCCCCTGGGAAGCGATCACCATGTACAACTTCGAGGAGGCCTGGGACGCGGCGCCCCAGGTGACCTACGTGCCGTACAGCCCCGAGCTCGACGTGAATCCCAAGCCGAAGGAGGCGGACGCAGCAGCCCCTGCCGGCTAGGCTTCTAGGACACGCTCCCAACCCTGGAGGATCGTCCCGATGGACGTGGTGGCACTGCTCCTCGCGGCCGGCGAGTCCGAGCGCATGGGCGCCCCCAAGGCGTTCCTGGACTGGCACGGCCAGCCCCTCCTCTCGCACCAGCTGCAGCAGATCCAGAAGAGCCGCCTGAGGGAGTGCGTCGTCGTCCTGGGCAAGGACGCGGCGCGGCTCGAGAGGCTGGTGAACGGGCCGATGCGGCCGGGCTGGAAGGCGCGATCGGTCTACAACCCCCGCTACCGGGACGGCAAGTGCGCCTCGGTCGAAGCCGGCCTGGCGGCGCTTCCGGCCCCGCCGGACGGGATCCTGATCGCCTCGGTGGATCAGCCCCTCAACGCGCGCCTGCTGAACGCGCTGGTCCGTTCGGCCGAGGCGGAGTGGGACAAGTGCGAAGCGGCCGGCCGGCGCACGATCATCGTGCCGGCCTTTCACGGGCGGCCGGGCCACCCCGTCCTGTTCGCCGCCACCCTGATCGGCGAGCTGATGGGAATCTGCGAAGAGACCCTGGGCCTGAAGGCCGTCGTGCGGAAGAACCCGGGGCGGGTCCTTTTGCTCCCATGGGACGACGCGGGCGTCCTCCTGAACCTGAATACCCCCGTGGACCTCGCGGCGATCGACCCCAGGGGGCAGCTGCAGTAGCCGGCAGGCCCCGCCCGGGGGGCGTCCCGCCCCGGATCCCGATCACAGATCCGTATGCAGGGCCCGTGGAGAGCGGATTTCGCTCGACGGAGCGCCGGCTCGCGGTATATTTCCGGGCTCCATCATATGTATACGCAGCGGCGCGAACCGTTCCGGTGGTCCCTGCTCGCCCTCGTTCCGACCCTCCTGCTCACCACGTCGGCGCGAGGCCAGCAGCCGCAGGCCCCCGGCGCCCCCACGGGGAGCGTCCTGGTGCGCACCGGGGACCCCGCCCCCGCGACCGCCCGGTTCGGAAGCGCCTATGACAGCGTCGCGGCGGCCCCCGACGGGCTGGCCTTCATCGACCGGAACCGCAGCGCCCTGTTCCTGAAGGGTCCGGAGGGGGCCCGGACGATCGCCTTCAGCGGCGAGGAGGTGGCCGGCGGGGCGCGACTGGCCGACCTGTCGAGGGTATCCGCCGGCGCCGACGGGACCCTGGCCTTCCTGGCGGACCTGGCCGACTCCCGCCAGGGGATCTACCGCATCGGCCCCGACCGTGCGTCCCCCGAGGAAGTGGTCGTCACCGGAAGCACCCTCGACCTGGGGGACGGTGAGGCGACCGTGGCGATGCTCTACGAGCCGGTCGTCGACGGCGACGGGGGCGTGGTGGCGGGGGTCCAGTTCTTCGAGGGAACGTCGGCCGTCGTCCGTTACCGGCGCGCGTCCGCGCCCGAAATCGTCCTGAAGTCCGGCGACCCGATCGGGGCGGAGGTCTTCCTGACCCTTCTGGCCGGACCGGCGGTGAATGCCGCGGGCCGCATCGCCGTCTCCACGGGACTGGAGTCGGGCGCCACCGCGGTGCTCGTCCTTTCGCCGGGCGAGCCGCCGGCGGTCGCATTCCTCCTGGCGGCCCCCCTCACGCCCCAGTCGCCGTTCGTGGCGTATGCGCCGCCCGCCGTTGGCGACGGCGGACAGGTCGCGTTCTTCTTCGTGAACGCGGGGCAGCTGCGGCTTCGCCAGTTCGAGAACGGGTTCGGATTCAACGTCGCCGGGCCCGGGACGCCGGCCCCCGGCGGGGGGACGTTCACGGAGCTCACCGACGTCCGGCCGGGCCTCGACGCGCTCGGTCGGGTGTTTTTCGGCGCGCAGCGCTCGAACGGCCGCCGGGGCTTCTACCTGGCCGGCACGTCGATCACCCGGCTCGCCGAGACCGGGATGGCGGCGGGGGACGCGGGAGTCCTGGACCGGATCGAGGTGCGGCAGCCGCTCGCGGCCGCGGCCCTGGACGCGGCGGGGACGCTCCATTTCGGGGCGGAGGGGACTTTGGCCTCGGGCCTCCTCCGCACCTCGGCGCAGGGGATCGGCATCGAGGTGCGATCGGGCGATCCGATCGTCGGGGCGCGCTTCGCCTCCTTCATCGACGCGCGTGTCCCGTTCATGGGGGGCGGACCGGCGCTGGCGCCGGGCGGCCTGATGATCTTCGACGCACGGCTGACGGGAGGATCCCGCGGCCTGTTCGCCCGCAATCGCGACGGCGGGATCGTCGCCGTGGCCATGGACGGCGACGCCGCGCCCGGGGGCGGCCGCTTCGACGGCGAGCGTTTCGCCTATCACTCGGTCAACGCCTCGGGGACCTTCGCCTTCCTCGGATCGGTCCTGGGCGGCCCGTCGCCTGCGACCTACTCCCTGTTCTACGGCGGCCTCGAGGGCGAGCCCTTGCGGAAGGTGATCGACACGCAGCCCACGATCGCCCCCGGTGGGAGCGCCGGGGATCGCGTCGAGGCGGCGCCGACCCGGATCAACGCCTCCGGCCGGATCGCCGTCACGGTGAAGCAGGCGGACGGCACCTCGGTCCTCTGGGGCTACGACGGCGCGACGCTGTCGCGCATCGCGGGGCCGGGCGACACCGCGCCGGGCGGCGTCTTCACATCGGCCTTCACCGGCTCCCTGTTCACCGGGCTGCCGATTGCCCCCGCGCTGGGGGACGACGGGATCGTGCTGTTCGGCGCCCAGACGGCGGGCGGCGATTCCGCGCTCTTCAAGGCCCGCGTGGCGGCAGGGCCAGGCGAGGTGCCCGAGCGCGTGCTCGGGCTCGGCGACGAGGTCGAGGGAGGGCGGCTGTCCCCCTTCGAGCTGCAGGCGATCGACCGGGAATCCTCCGGCCGTGTCGCCCTTCAGTCGATCTACAGCGAGGAATTCGATTTCGCGGACTTCCTGCGCGAGGTGGGGCCGGCGGAGAAGATCGCGTCGCGCTTCGATCCGATCCTCGACATCGGCTTCGTGCTTCTGGTCTCGCCGCAGCTGGCATTCACCGGCGACGGCGGCCTGGCCTACGGCGTCAGCCTGTTCGACGGGACCGAGGCGGTCCTTCTCCGCCCGCCGGGCGAAGGAGCGGACCCCGTGGTCGTCGCGATGAGCGACCAGGCGTCTCCGGACGGCGGTGTCTACGTCAGCTTCCAGCCGGGGAGGCGGAGCCCCGCCCGGCTCGCCACGGACGGTCGCGGCAGCCTCGTCCTCGCGGCGGCGACCACGGCGGGGCCCGAGGCGATCATCCAGTTCGGCAGTCCCAACGAGTCCCCCCTCGCCGACGCCGGCCCCGACCAGACCGTGGAATGCGCCCGTCCGTCGGGGGCCGACGTCGTCCTGGATGGCCGCGCCTCGTCCGATCCGGAGGGGACCGCGCTTCGATACATCTGGTCGGGACCGTTCGGGCAGGTCGAGGGGGCGCAGCCGACCGTGGTCCTGCCGCTCGGCGCTTCGACCGTGACGCTGGTGGTGGACGACGGGGAGGCGGTTTCGGAGCCCGACGCCGTCCGGGTCGTCGTGCGCGACACCCAGCCGCCACGCATCGCGACGATCGCCGCTTCGGGGATTCTCTGGCCCCCCGACGGGCGGATG
>DATNEZ010000531.1:0-22571 GCA_035606645.1 Binatia bacterium | reverse complement strand
GCGAGCGGGTACCTGGTCCCCTCGCGGAAGCCGACCGGCTTCAGGATCCACCCGTGCACCCTGTCCCCCATCGCCCCCGCGAACCAGAACTCCTCCGGACGGCTCATCCCTGCGAGCGCCAGCCGGGCCGCGTTGACGCGCGTCAGGGCCCTCGCGTCGCCGCCGTCCGTCCGGCACGTGTGGATCTCGGCGGGGGACACGAGGGAGTCCTGGGTGTAGACCAGCCGACCCTGCGAGGTCACCGCCACGTCGCTGTTCCAGTGATCCCCGGCCACGACCGTCACCGTGCCGCGCGCCGCGTCGACGCCGAAGATCTTCCGGCGCGCCTGTTCCTCCGCCGCCACGAAGATCCTCTTCCCGTCCCTCGACCAGGCCGCCGATTCGGCCGACCGGTCCCAGGGCTCGGTGAGCGTCCGGCTCTTGCCCGAGGTGAGATCGAACACGGCAACGCGCTGGCGGTCGGCCTCGAAGATCGGGCGGGCCATGGCCAGGTAGGCGATCGACCGGCCGTCGGGCGAGAACGCCGGCTGCGAGTCCTGCGCCTCGTTCGAGCAGGTCAGGCAGCGGAAGCCGCCGCCGTCGGTCGAAGCGAGGTAGATGTTGAGATCGGTCGACCAGGCGGGATTGGCGCCCATCTTGGCGGTGAAGGCGATCGTCTTGCCATCCGGGGACCAGGCGAACTCCTCGGCGCCGCCGAACGGCTTGGGCGGGCTGTCGGCGTCGGCCCCCTTCATGATGTCGATGGGAGTCCCGCCACCTGGGGACCAGACGAAGATGTGGCTGCGCTTCCCGTCCTCCCAGGTGTCCCAATGACGGAAGGGAAGGCTCGTGTACACCCGCGCCTTCACCGGATTGCTCTCGGCCTCGCCGTCGCGCTTCGCGGTGCACGGGAGGTCGGGGCAGTCCGGGTAGACCTCCGCCGAGAAGGCGAGACGCTTGCCGTCCGGCGACCACTGCGGATTGTCCAGGTCGAGCGGGAAGTCGGTCGCCTGCCGGGCCTCGCCGCCGGCCGGATCGATCGTCCAGATCTGGGACGATCCGCTGCGGTCGGACACGAAGGCGATCGTGCGGCCGTCCGGCGACCAGCGGGGAGACGTGTCGTTCCCTTTCGCCGCGGTGAGCCGGCGCGGCTCCCCGCCGTCGATCGACACGATCCACAGGCTCGTGGAGTTCTTGTTGGCGGCGGCGTCGTACACGCGCCGCGTGAAGATGACCTGCCGGCCGTCCGGGGACGGCTGCGGGCCGGCGATTCGCTCCATCGCGACCATGTCGCGCACCGAGAACGGATGGCGCGCTTCTTCCGCAGCGGCCGGCAGGAAGGCTGCGAAACACGTCGCAGCCGCGATCATCGCGGCAACGAAGCGCCGTGGGCGGGGAACAGCGGGGCATTTCATCCGGGTCCTCCAGCAAGGGTCGATGTGTTTGGACGGGCCGCGCCTTTCTATAGACATGGCGCCGCTCTGTCAAGCGGGCGCCCGGGACGAGCCTCTCCCGCCCGCAGGGGGCGGACCCCAGGGTTACGGGTTCGGCGGCTGAAGGGCGACGAGAACGGTCGACGCGATTCCGAGGATGAGCACCGTCCCGTTCAGGAGGACCGATCTCCGGTGCATGGCGTCGAAGCGCGCCTTGGCCTCGTCGTAACCGGGGGTTCCCTCCAGGCCGGGAAGGGCCAGGCGCGCCTGCGCCGCCTGCGGCAGCACGACGCGCCCGGCGTAGAGGACGATTCCGGTCATCGAGCCGAGCAGGATCAGCTCGCAGGCGAGGAGGCGCCCGAAGGCCGGCTGCCGGGCGCCCAGGAGGAGCCCGGTAAAAAGGGCGACGGCCCCGCAGACCGCCCCCAGGGCGTAGTAGCGGGGGAAGATCGCCGACACGGCCCGGCCGGCCATGTCGCGCGGCAGGGCGCCGAAGAGCGTCGGGGCGGTGAAGAACGAGAAGAAGACGACGCTCCCGACCCAGGTCCCCAGGGCGAGCAGGTGCGCCGTCCGCAGGAGCGCGGTCACGCGGCGGCCGCGCCTACTTGCCGTGGGTGAACTTGTTCGGGGTCCCTTCCATCGCCGAGCCGGCCGCCGGACGCCAGAGAGCCAGCTTCTCGATCTCCTTCGCCAGCGCGAAGTCCCTTTCGGTGATCCCGCCCGACGCGTGCGTCTTCAGCTTGACCCAGATCTTCCCCCAGGTGACCTCCAGGTCGGGATGGTGGTAGGCCGCCTCGCTGAGGAAGCCGATGGCGTTGACCAGCATCAGGGTCGTCGGCCATCCGTCGGTCGAGTACTTGCGACGGAGCCAGCCGTCCTGCAGCTTCCATCCGGGCAGCTCCTTCTCCAGGCGCGCCGACACGACGTCGTCCGGCAGGACGGCGGGTTTCTCGGGCATGCGTCACCTCCCGTTCTCGCGTTACTCGAGGATCCACTTCTTCTTGTCGCGGTTGAAGTACATGTGCCGCGGCATGGAGCGGTCCTCCTTGAGCAGGTCCTGCACCGAGGGCTTCCCCTTCAGCGCCTTCTCGATTGCTTCCTTCATGGCCGTGCGGTTGTTGCGGTACAGCTCGTTGAAGTCGGCGTCCTTCATGTCCGACAGGCGAGGATCGACCCACACCATGGCGATGATGCACAGGCTCTCGGTCTTGTTCTTGGGGATGATGCCCGCCTGCACGGCGTCCAGCACGCCGTCCGCGATGCCGGCCTGGACCGGGCCGCCGTAGACCATCACGTCCGCCATCTTCTTGAGCTGGACCTTCGGCACCATGATGGTGGCCGGCTTGACCATCTTCCCCCCGTCCACCAGGCAGAAGAAGCGCGAGAAGCCGGCGCTCTGGCCCATCAGCGTGGCGAACGCCTGTCCCACCGGGCCGTCCTGCTCGCCGATGGCGATCTCCGGCTCGGTCCAGAGCCAGTCTTCGCTGCCTGCCCCCATCGCCTCGCCGAAGCGGATCCTGATCCGATCAGGCATGCACGTCCCTCCGAAAAATGAGTTGAATGAGCTTCACGCCGGAACGGCGCGATCCTACTCCAGGGCGGGGAGGCCTGTCACCCGGTGCGACCGCGCCGCGAAACGGGCTGCGCCGCCGGCGCGCCGGCTCTTCGGCTAGGATGGGCGGCCATGGACACGCGCCGGTTGCGCCTGGGGGTCGCCGGATTCGGGAACGTGGGCCGCGCCCTGGCGAGGCTCCTTCTCGAGCGCCGTGCGGAGCTCGAGGAGACGCACGGGTTGACGTTCGTCGTCACGCTTCTGGCCGGCGCCCGGCGGGGCGCCTGCGTCGATCCGGAGGGGATCGATCTCCCCCGGGCGCTCCGCGACGGCTGGCCGGCGGGCCCCCGCCTGCTCGAGGCCCTCGGATCGGCCCCGATCGATGTCCTGTTCGAGGCGACGCCTCTCGATCCGGCCGCGGGCGAGCCGGCGCTCTCCCATGTGCGGGCGGCCCTCGATCGCGGCGTCTCGGTCGTGACCGCGAACAAGGGGCCGGTGGCCTTCGGGGCGCGCGACCTGTTCGCGCGCGCGCGACGATCGGGAGCGGGCTTCCGGTTCGAATCGGCGGTGGCCGACTGCCTGCCGGTCTTCAACCTGTTCGAGGCGGCGTTCCCGGTCGGGCGCCTGCGGCGCTTCCGCGGCGTGCTCAACTCGACCAGCAACCACGTCCTGCAGGCGATCGCGAAGGGTCACGACGCGGGGGCTGCGATCGCGGAGATGCAGCGCCGCGGACTGGCCGAAGCCGATCCGTCCCACGACCTGGACGGCTGGGACCAGGCGGTCAAGGCGGTCATCCTGTCGAACGTCCTGATGGGGCGGGACCTGCGCCCCGCGGACGTCGAGCGCACGGCGTTGTCGGAGGTCGATCCGGACTGGCTGCGGGCCGAGCACAAGGCGGGTCGCCCGGTGCGCCTCGCGGCGGAGGCGGGCCCGGACGGGCCGCCGCGCGTCCGCGCCGTCGCGCTCGAGAGGACCGATTTCCTGGCCTCCTTGCAGGAGACGTCGCTCGGGATCGCCTTCGAGATCGACGGGGCCGGGACCATCAACGTGAGCAGCGTCGAGCCCGGCGTCGAGCAGACGGCCTACGGCATGCTCGCGGATCTGGTGGCGATCCGGCAGGGAAGGCTCACGGCGCCGGCGCGCGATACACCTCGCGCCCGTTGAAGATCGTCAGGACGACCCGGCTCTTGTGCAGGTCCGCGGCCGGGACTTTGAACAGGTCGGGCGAGAACACCGCCAGGTCGGCCAGCTTCCCCTCGCGGATCGATCCCTTCACGTCCTCCTCGAACGATCCGTACGCCCCGTTCAGCGTGTAGGCGGCGATCGCCTCCTCCAGCGTCACCCTCTGCGCCGGGACCCATCCCCCCTCGGGCTTCCCGTCGGTGTCCTGGCGCAGCACGGCATTGTGGATGCCGATCAAAGGATCGATCGTCACCACCGGCCAGTCGCTCCCGAACACCAGCCGCCCGCCGGCACGCGCGATGGCGTTCCAGGCGAAGGCGCGCCCGACGCGCTCGGGACCGATGTTGACGGCCCAGACCGAAAGCAGGTTCGGCTCGGGGTAGGCGTGGTACGGCTGCATGCTGGCGAGGATCCCGAGCGCGCCGAAGCGCGGGATGTCCGAGGCGTCGATCGTCTCGATGTGCTCCAGGCGGTGGCGTCGGTCCCGGCCGGGGCGGGCGCGCATCGCCTTCTCCAGGGCGTCGAGCGACATGCGCACGCCGCGGTCGCCGATCGCGTGGATGTAGATCTGGAAGCCGGCGGCGTCCACGCGGTCGACCATCGAGTCGAGCGCTCCGGAATCGTAGCGCGCGGGGCCGGAGGTCGATGGGTCGTTCGAGTAGGGGGCCAGCATCGCCGCCGTGTTCGATTCGATCACTCCGTCGGCGAAGAACTTGACGGTGCCGGCCCGCACGAAATGATCCTGGTGCGCCCGGCGCGCCGCCTCGATCTTCGCGACCAGGGCGTCGTCGAGCTCCCCGGGCGTGTCGGGCATGGTGAAGGCGGTCGAGGTCCGCACCGTCAGGAGCCCCTCCCGCTGCAGCTCGTCGTACAGATCGATCTCGTCCTGGCCGCCGCTGCAGTTCTGGACGCTGGTGACCCCGAGCCGGTTGGCCAGCCGCATCCCCTCGACGAGCGCGGCCTTCTTCCTGTCCTTCGACGGTTTCGGCACGACCCGATCGACGAGGGACGACGCCCCCTCCTTGAGCGTGCCGGTCGGGGCCCCGGTCTTCGGGTCCTTGACGATCTCCCCCTGGCTCTTCTCGAGCTGCGGCGTCTTCGCCGTGAGGCCGGCGGCCTTCAGGGCGGCGCTGTTGCACCAGGCCGAGTGGCCGTCGTACGAGTACAGGAACACCGGACGCGCGGACTCGGCGGCGTCGAGGTCCCGGCGATCGGGAAACCTGCCGGGAAAGGTGGAGTAGAGCCACCCGGTCCCCAGGATCCACGGCTCGCCGGGATGCCCGGCCGCAAACTGCCTGACCCGCTCCTGGATGGCTGGCAGCGTAGTCGCCCCCGTCAGGTCGACCTGGTCCAGGCCGAGAGAGCCGTCCAGGAAATGGGTATGCGAGTCGTTCATCCCGGGCAGGACGACACTACCCGTCGCGTCGATCTCGCGGGTGTTCGGGCCTTTCAGGGCCCGGACCTCGGCCTCGGTCCCCACCTTGACGATGCGGTCGCCGCGGACCGCAACCGCCTCGGCCCATGGGCGGTCCGCCTCGACGGTGAACACGCGACCGCCGACGATCACCAGATCGGCGGGCGGTTCCTTTGGCACTCCGGTGCAGGCGGCCAGGGCGAGCGCAGCCGTCGCGGCGCCGATTGCTGCCGCCGCGGCGCCGGTCGCGGCGCGGGCGCGCCGGATCGCGCGTGCTATCATCCGCCGCGCCGGACCCTGAGAGGGGGAGGGGCCATGCTCACGATCGTCGCCTGCAGCGCCGACGGCAAGCTCGACGAGACGGTGACGAAGGAGCGGCTGCCCGAGCTCCTGAAAGCGCCGGGCGGCATCGTCTGGGTGGACCTGAGCGGTCCGATCGGCGACGAGGCCGCCTTCCTGAAGTCCACGTTTCATGTCCACCCCCTGGCCATCGAAGACTGCGAGTCGCGCCGACACCATCCCAAGATCGACGACTTCGGCACCCACCTGTTCATCCTGACCCACGGCGTCCACCCGGAGAGCTCCGCCCGCGAGTTCAAGAGCCGGCAGCTCTCGGCCTTCCTCGGTCAGAACTTCCTGCTCACCTGCCACCGCGAGGCGTCGCGGAGCGTCCAGGCGACGCTCGAGAGCGTGCGCCGCAATCCCCGGCTGATGTCCGAGGGACCCGGCATGATCCTCTACCGGGTCCTCGACTACCAGGTCGACCTGTACCTGCCTCTGATGGAGACCCTCCAGAGACGGATCGAGGAGATCGAGAAGGAGTGCCTCGAGGCCTCGACCTCCGCCATCCTGCAGGACGTCTTCGATCTGCGCAAGGCCCTCGTGCGCCTGCGGCGCTTCTCCGGCCACCAGAGGGAGATCCTCCTGCGCCTGAGCCGGCGCGAGTTCCCCCTGATCGACGACAAGACCGCGGTCTACCTGCGCGACGTCTTCGATCACCTGGTGCGGATCACCGACCTCGCCGATTCGTCCCGCGAGCTGGTGGCGGGAGCGCTCGAGGCGCACCTGTCGATCGTCTCCAACCGGACCAACGAGATCATGCGGGTCCTGACGGTCATCACCACGCTGTTCATCCCGCTGACCTTCATCGCCGGGATCTACGGCATGAACTTCGACATGCCGGAGTTCCACTGGAAATACGGCTACCTGTTCGCCTACGCCCTGATGGTCGTAGTGGGGGTGGGGATGTATCTGGTCTTCCGGCGGCGCGGCATCTTCAAGAGGCGCTGAAGAGTCAGCGTCTGCGGCGGCGTGCGATCCGGCTGAGCGCGCCTCGCGACCCGCGGGCTCCTCCTCGCGCGGGGGATCTCGGCCCCGATCCGGCCCGCTCCACGACCAGGCTTCCCAGCATCCTCCTGGCTTCCTCCGGATCGAGGCGCCCTCTCTGCATCTCGTGCAGCACCACCGCCTTGTAGATCTCGAACACACCGCGTCTCAACGCCTTCGCGAGGATGTCCAACTCGTCCGCACGGAGCGTCCGGCAGACGAAGGCCAGCTCGTCGCTCAGGGGACGCGGTCCGACCTCAGCAGGAATTCTCATGGGCCCACCTTACCACCGGACGGTTCGGGTGGAGAATACATCATGCAGCGCGCCCTCCCCATGGTTCTGGCCGCGCTCGCCGGTCTCCCGCCCGCGGCGGAACCGGCCGCGCCGGCGCCCCAGGCCTTCCGTGAATACGTCCGGGTCCAGGAGCGTCCCTACCTGCGGGTCGGCCTGACCGTCACCGTCGTCGATCGCCAGGGGAGGCCGGTGCGCGGGCTGTCCCGGGACGATTTCCGGATCCTGGAGGACGGCGTGGCGATGGATCTGGCCGATTTCGGTCTCGAAGGGGAGAGGCGTGATCGCCCCCTGTCGGTCGCCGTGCTGCTCGATCTTTCGGAGAGCATGACCGGCCAGGTGAAGCGGGTCCGCGAGGCGGCGCAGGCCCTCCTCGCCGGGCTGCGGCCGGCCGACGAGATCATGGTGGCCCGGTTCAACGACCAGATGACCGTCCTGCAGAAGTTCACCTCCGACCCCGGCGACCCCTCGAAGACCCTGGGACGGATCGGATCGGCCCGTGGAGGGACGGCTCTGTTCCGCTCGATCGAGGAGACCCTGAAGGATCTCAGGGAGCGGCCGGGCCGCAAGATAATCCTGGTGGTGAGCGACGGTCTGGACGCCGACGTCGCCCGCGGCAGCTCGGTCAACCAGTCGCTCTACCTGCAGGACCTGGTGCGCCTGTGCTTCCGATCGCAGACGGTGGTCTACGGCATCCGCCCGGGCATGAGCGCCACGTCGTGGCTGCCGTTCGAGGGGTTCGTCGAGGAGACCGGGGGTCGCCTCCTGTATACGGGCGGCGACCTGGCGGGGCTGTTCGCGCGACTGGGGGAGGAGTTCCTCAACCAGTACTACCTGGCCTACGACATCGACCCCGGCCAGGCCGAGAAGCGCCGTCGAAGCGTGCGGGTCGAGGTGCGGCGGCCGGACGTCTTCGTGAAGACCGTGCGGGGCTTCTCGGCGCGGCGCGGCCACGTCGAGGCGCTGTTGCGCGACCTCGAAGACGACGACGCGAAGGTGCGTGCCGACGCCGTCTTCGATCTGGGGTTCGTGCCCGCCTCGCGATCCCTGCAGGCGGTCCTGGGGGCCTCGCGGGACCGCGACGAGCGTGTCCGGCGCCTGGCCGCCGTCTCGCTGGGAAGACTGGGGGACGCGGCGGCGCTCGAGACCCTGATCGAGAGGCTCGGTGACCCGGTCCCCGAGGTGCGGGCGGCCGCGTCGGGGGCCCTCGTGCAGTTCCGCGAGCGCGCGCTCCCGGGGCTTCTGGACGAGGCGACGCGGCTCCTGGCGGGCAGCCCTCCCTCCCTGGTCCCGATCGTGGAGACGGTGCGCCTCCTGGGGAAGATCGGCGACGACCGCGCGCTCGACCCGCTGGCGAGTGTCCTGCGCGAGGGCCCCGCCGGGGCGCGCCTGCCGGCGGCCGAAGCGCTGGGGGACCTGGGGCTCGCCACCGGCATCCCGGCCCTTCGCGCGGCGCTCCAGGACCCGGTCCCCGGCGTGCGCCTCGCCGCGGCGCGCTCGATCGTGGGGATCGCCGGCCAGGCGGCGCGCCCGGTGATCCAGGCGTACGTCGAGACGGAGACCGACCCCGGCACGAAGGAGGCCGCCCGCTCCCTCCTGACCCCCTGATGCGCTACAATCTCGGCCAACCGGTGAGGAGGAATCCGACGATGGCGGACACGAAAGCGGCCGGCCCCAGGGTCACCTATGCCACCCTGGCGGCGGGACAGACGCCCGAGTTCAACAAGGCGTACGACGAGGCGATCGAGCGGGTCAAGGGGACCCTGGGGAAGACCCACGGCCACTTCATCGGCGCCAAGGAGGTCACCTCGAAGGAGACCTTCGCCGACACGAGCCCGAGCGACACCCGCGTGGTGCTGGGGCACTTCGCCTCCGGCACGCGCGCCGACGCGCAGACGGCGATCGTCCAGGCGCGCAAGGCCTACGAAAGCGTCTGGAGGGACCTGCCGTGGCGCGAGCGGGTGGATTACATCCGCAAGGCGGCGGCCGTCATCGAGAAGCGGCGCTTCGACATCGCCGCCCTGATGGGGATGGAGGTGGGGAAGAACCGCCTCGAGGCGATGGGGGACGCGCAGGAAACGGTCGACCTGATGGTCTACTACTGCGACCAGGTCGAGCGGCACCAGGGGTTCGATCTTCCCATGGAGCGGTTGTCCGAGAAGGAGGACAACCGGGACGTCCTGAGGCCGTACGGGGTCTGGGTGATCATCTCCCCGTTCAACTTCCCCATGGCCCTCTCGGGCGGGCCGAGCGCCGGCGCGCTCCTGGGGGGGAACACGGTGGTCTTCAAGCCGGCGAGCGAGACGCCCCTCACCGGGCTGGCGCTGGCCGAGTGCTACCGCGAGGCCGGCCTGCCGACGGGGGTGTTCAACTTCGTCACCGGGCCGGGCGGGAGCGTGGGGGAGGAGCTGGTCACCAACCGCGACGTGGACGGCATCCTGTTCACCGGATCGCGCGAGGTCGGCTTCGAGACCTACCGCAAGTTCGCGCGCGCCTACCCGAAACCGGTCATCGCCGAGATGGGCGGCAAGAACCCGGCGATCATCTGCGCCTCGGCCGACCTCGATGCGGCGACCGACGGCGTCCTGAAATCCGCCTTCGGCATGCAGGGGCAGAAATGCAGCGCCTGCTCGCGCATCTACGTCCACAAGTCGATAGCCGGGGCGTTCACCGAGATGCTGGTCGAGAAGACGAAGAAGATCGCCATCGGCGATCCCCTGAAGAAGGAGAACTGGCTCGGGCCGGTGATCAACCGGTCCGCCCGCGACAAGTACTCGAAGTTCGTCGAGATCGGCCGGCAGGACGGCAGGATCCTGGCGGGCGGCGAGGTGCTGCAGGGGGAGCCTTACGACCACGGCTTCTTCGTCAAGCCGACGATCATCGGCGGCCTTCCCAAGGACCACCGCCTCGTGCACGACGAGATGTTCCTGCCGATCACCTGCCTGTGGGAGTTCGGCACGCTCGACGAGGCGCTCGACCTCTCGAACCGCAGCGACTACGGCCTGACCGCCGGGTTGTTCTCGACCGACGACAAGGAGATCAAGAAGTTCCTGGACCGCATCGAGGCGGGCGTCGTCTACGTCAACCGCCGCGCCGGCGCCACCACCGGCGCATGGCCCGGCATCAACCCGTTCGGCGGCTGGAAGGGGAGCGGCTCGTCCGGAAAGGCCTCGGGCGGACCGTACTATGTCGCCCAGTTCATGCGCGAGCAGAGCCGGACGCTCATCCGCGGCTAGCGTGCCCGAAATCGCCGTCGGCGGGACGAGGCTCCTCCTGGTCCAGGGGGACATCACTCTCCAGGACGCGGACGCCATCGTCAACGCCGCAAACCCGGGACTCCTGGGGGGCGGCGGCGTCGACGGCGCCATCCATCGCGCCGGCGGCCCCGCGATTCTCGAGGAGTGCCGGGCGATCGTCGCCCGAATCGGCTCCTGCCCCGCGGGGCAGGCGGTCGTCACGGGGGGCGGGCTGATGCGGGCGCGCCACGTCATCCATGCGGTGGGCCCCGTCTGGCGGGGAGGGGACCGGGGCGAGGACGGGCTTCTCCGCGACGCTTACCGGAGCAGCCTCAGCCTGGCCCTGTCCGTGGGGGCCGGGAGCGTTGCCTTCCCCTGCATCTCGACCGGCGCCTACGGCTTCCCCGCCGAGCGCGCGGCGCGGATCGCCCTGGAGGCGGTCCGTGAGTTCGCTCGCGAGCACGGCCGGCCGGACGAGGTGCGCTTCGTGACCTTCGGCCCGGAGGACCACCGGATCTACGCCCGCCTGCTCGAAGCCCCCTGATTTCTGCTCACTATCACCCGCGCCCTGCGTCTAAAGGGGATGCAGGCTGGAGACGGTATCGAGACCGTGCCGCCATCTGACGAGGACGCACTGATCGAGCGGGCCCGCGAGGGGAGTCCTGCGGCGTTCGACGAGCTCGTGCGGCGCTACGACCGGCCGATCCTGCGGCTCGCGCTGGGGATCGTGAAGTCGGAGGAGGACGCCCGTGACATCTACCAGGAGACTTTCCTCAAGGCGTGGAAGGGGATCAGGGGCTTCCGGAAAGACTGCGCCTTCGGGACCTGGATCTACCGCATTGCGACCAACCTCTGCCTGGATCACGCCCGGCGGCGAGGGCCGGCGCGCCACGAGCCGCTCGAGGATGCGGGGACGTCCGGCAAGGGCGGCGGCCCGGCCGCGCGGCTCGAGGATCGGAGCGTGGAGGGAAACCCGGTGAAGGCGGTGGAAGCGGGAGAGCTGCGCCGGCTGATCGGGATGGCCCTGGCGGACCTGCCGCCGCGCGAGCGGCTGGTGTTCGGGTTGCGCCACGGGGAGGGGCTGCGCCTCGGAGCCATCGCGGCGATCCTCGAGACCTCGGAGGAGACGGCCCGGAATTGCCTGTACCGCGCCCACCAGAGCCTGCGCGCCGCGCTGCGGCACGTGCACGGCGGAGCGGGGGCCGCGGCCGATTCGCGCATGAGGGAGAAGGCGACGCGGGGTGTCCCGCTGCGGGACACGCCGGGAGTCCTGGGAGGGACGGAGTGATGGACTGCGACTCGAACCGGAAATCGATCGTCCTGCTGCTCTGCGGCGAGCTTCAGGAGACGGAGCGGGCGGCGCTCGAGGCGCACCTCCGCGAATGCTTCGACTGCCAGGCGACGCTCGCGGAGGAGCGCCGGATCCTCCGGCTGGTGGAGGGGGCCTCGGGGGACGAGCCGGCGGAGGAGCTCCTGGAAGCATGCCGGCGCGACCTGCGTGCAGCCATGAGACCGTGGCCGGGCGGGCGGCCCGCGCCGTCCCGTCCGTGGGTGTCGCTCTGGCCGGCCTGGGCCTTCGCCCTGCTGGCGGCCGGCTTCACGGCCGGAAGGCTGTACCCGGACGCCGGGCTCCGGGGACGGGCCGGCGACGCGACGACGCCCGAGGCCGGCGCGACGATCGCCAACGTCGATTTCCGCGACAGCGATCCGCGCACCGAGCGGATCAGCCTGACCTACGACACGCTCAGGCGGACGGCGGTCGAGGGGACCGTCGGCGACCCCCGGATCCGCCAGGTCCTCCTGGAGACCGTGAAGGAGAACCGGAACGCCGGTCTCCGCCTCGAGGCGATCGAGGCGCTGCGGAACCATGCCGACGATCCGGCGGTGCGCCGGGCGCTCCTGGGCGCCGTCCGGGCCGACGACAATCCCGGGGCCCGCCTGAAGGCGCTCGAGGCGCTCCAGGGGCGCGCGGCCGGCGATCCGGAAGTGCGCGGCGCCATCGTGCAGGCTCTCCTGCGCGACACCAACCCGGGTGTGCGCGTGCGCGCCGTCGACGCTTTGAAGGATTCGCGCGGCCCCGAGACGCTGGCCGTGCTGCGGCGCCTGGCCGACGGGGACCCGAACGATTACGTGAGGCTGCGTTCCGCCGCGCTCCTGAGCGACGCGATGACGCAGGAGATCCGATGACGCGCAGGCTGGTCCTGGCCGCCTGCCTGGCCCTCCTGCCCATGTCGCCGCCGGGCGCGCAGGAGGCGCGCTACTTCCGCGAGGGGCGCTACCTGGTGCACGAGATCACCGGGGTCCTGCGCGACCCGGTGCCGCGCGTGCGCGTGGAGACCGACCTGGGATCGGTCAGCGCCGTCGCCACCTCGGCCCCGGATTTGCGCTACCGCATCCGGGTGCGGGCGCGCGGAGGGGACGACGCCGCGACCCGGCGGCTCCTCGACGACATGCAGGTCAGCGCCGCGGTGAACGGCGACCGGCTCCTCTTCCTGGGGCGATCGCTGGCGCCCGGCGCGGTGCACGATCTGACGGCCGAGTTCGAGATCGAGGTGCCTTCCCGGGTCGGGGAGATCGAGGTCGCGACGGGCGCCGGCGACGTGCGCGGGCGCAACCTGCCCGGCCGCGCCGAGCTGCAGACCCGCGGAGGGAACATCACCGTCGACCGCCTGAGCGGGCCGCTGGTCGCCGAGACGCGCGGCGGGAACATCGAGATAGGCAGCGCCTCTGGGACGGCCCGCCTGATAACCGCCGGGGGCAGCGTCCGGCTCGAGTCGGCGGGGGGCGAGGTGGTCGTGCAGACCTCGGGCGGAGACGTGTTCGTCGGCCGCGCCTCCGCCCAGGTGCGCGCCGAGTCGGGAGGGGGAAACGTGACCGTCGAGTCGGCCGGCGGCGATGTCTCGGCGCAGACCCGGGGCGGCAGCATCGGTATCGGCGACATCCGGGGCGAGGTCGTCGCGGTGACCGCCGGCGGCAGCATCCGGGTGGCCTCGGCCCGGGGCGGGGTTCGCTGCGAGAGCGGCGCCGGGCCGATCTTCCTGAAGGTCATCGACGGGCCGATCCGGGCGGTCACCTCGGCCGGCAACATCCAGGCGGAGATCCTCCCCACCGGACGGACGCTGTTCGACTCCGACATCCAGACCTGGTCGGGGGACGTCCTGCTGGCGCTGCCGGAGTCGCCGCGCGTGTCCATCCGGGCCATCGTGGACAACTCGCAGGGCCGGCGCATCCGGAGCGACTTCCCCCTGCGCATCTATCGTGAGGCCGAGGACGCGGGGCGCCCCGTGGAGATCGCCGAGGGGGCCATCGGCGGGGGGGGAGCGCTCATCAAGGTACGCACGCTCGACGGCAACATCGTGATCCAGAAGGCGAAGATCGCACAACCTTAGAAACGGGAGGAACAGTCCATGTCGAAGTCCATCGCAGTCGCAACCGCGCTCCTGATCGTCGGGGCCGCCGCGGCCACGCTGGCCGCGCGCCCGGCCCCCGAGGCCCCCCAGCCACCGGCCGAGCCTGCGACGCCGAGGCCCGGGCGGGCGCCGCGCCCTCCCCACGACCGCATGCTGTTCTTCTCGTCCGGCGGGTCGTGGCTGGGGGTCAGCATCGCCGACGTCACCGCCGAGCGGGTGAAGGAACTGGGCCTGAAGGAGGAGATGGGGGCCGAGATCAAGAGCGTCATGCCCGGAAGCCCCGCCGAGGAGGCCGGGCTCGAGAAGGAAGACGTCATCCTGGAGTACCAGGGGGAGCGGGTCGCCGGGGCGGCGCAGCTCACCCGCCTGGTCAAGGAGACCCCGGCCGGAAGGACCGTGTCGCTGGACGTGTCCCGCGGCGGGTCGGTCCGCAGCGTGAAGGTCAAGGTCTCGGAGCAGGAGCATTCCGATCACAACCGGATCGTCAAGAGGATCGAGATCCCGAGCATCGACATCCCGCCGATCGAGATCCCCGAGATCGACATGCCGGACATCCCCATGTTCGAGGGGATCCCCTCGTCCTTCCGCCTGGGCGTCTCGGTCGAGGACCTCACCGGGCAGCTCGGAGAGTACTTCGGGGTGAAGAACGGCGACGGAGTCCTGGTGCGATCGGTCAAGAAGGGGAGCCCGGCCGACGCGGGCGGCCTGCGCGCCGGCGACGTCATCGTCAAGGTGGACGGCGAAAAAATCGCGGACTCGTCCGATCTGCGCAGCGCCATGCGCGAGCGGCGCGGCAAGACCTTTCCGCTCGGGGTCGTGCGCGAGCGGCGCGAGACGACCCTCACGGTCACCCTGCCGAAGCGGGACACCCCGCCGCCCGAGGACATCGAGGACGGGGAGGAGGAGTCCTCCCGCGATTCCCTGTTCGAGAAGCGCATCGAGGAGGGCGTGAGGCAGAAGATGGAGAGGGCCCGCGCCAGGCTGGAGGCCGCCCGCGCAAGGATCGAGGCGGCGGGCCTCCTCTCGATCGAATCGATCTAGAAGAGCCCTCCTCTCACCCCCCCCACTCCGCGCGGGCAGTCGGCACCCGGCGCCCCGAAAGGGGCGCCGGGAACTCCCCTCCCGGGCGTCTCGCCCGGGGCCGTCCCCGTCCCGAAACCGGGTCAGATGAAAATCGCGCCTGCCACCGACAGGAGGGCTTCCATGCGGTCCATCTCGAGCCGGCGAAGCCACTCCGCGAATTCCGGCGCGGACCCCTTCTCGGCCGCCAGCAGATCGAGGTAGACAACCATGGGGCGCAGACCGGCGCTGCGCTTCGCGAGCCGCGCGAACCGCTCCGGTCCCTCGCGCCGCGCCTGCAGGCGGCGCTGCCGGGCCGCCTTGCGGACCAGCCCCGGGTCGCCCGACAGGATCGCCGTCCGCGCCGCCCCTGCCGACTCGCTCCACTCCCGCGGAAGCCTTCCGGCAATCCCGAGGTGCTGCACCAGGAGCCCGTCCGTGGGGCGTTCCGGGACGTTCATCGACCAGGACGACAATGGGATGAGACTGGAGAAGCTGGAGCGCTCCGGGACGATCACGGCGGCCCCCTCGAGGAGCGCCAGGGCCGCGGCCTCCGCCGCCTCGCGGATGCCGGGCCCCGGTCCCGCCAGAAGGGCGGCTGCCTCGGCGGCGATGCGGGCGGTCTCGGGGAGGGGAGAGGCGAACGGCGCGTGACGGGCCCGCCCCGGCAGCTCGTCCCCCGCCGGAAGAGATGGGGGCAGGACCACGCGGGCGTACGACTGGCGGTCGGCGACCCAGTCGATGGCGGCCCGGGACACTGGCCGCCCCGGATCGAAGAGCAGGACGCGAACGCTCGTCGTCGGCGGCATCGCCGCCATCCTACACGAGCGGGTCCTGGACGGACGCCCGGCGGCGGGCGGTCGCCCGTGGCCTCAGAACTTCAGGCCGATCCCGACGTAGGGGCCCTTGAAGGTGTTCTCGATCGAGCCGAAATCCTCGTCGACGGCGTCGAAGCGGTAGTTGCGGTATCCCGCGAAGAAGCCGAGGACGTGGGCGATGTACATCTCGACCTGAAGCCGCGTGTCGAGCACGTTCACCCGGGTGCCGCGGATGTTCACGTTGAGGCCGTTCGCCTCGGCGCGGATGTGGAAGCCGGGCATCGGCTTGATCGTGACGGCGGCGGCCAGGGTCGGGTAGGGGATCTTCTCGTCGAGCGTGGTCCGGCCGCTGATCGAGCCGTCCAGGGTCATGTCGACCTGCGCCTGGTTCAGGCCGAAACCGACCCCGACGTCGACGATTTTCAGATCGGCCAGGGTGAACCGCACCTGGGCCTGCATGAGCTTCAGGTTGAGGCGGCTGTCGACGTCCTCGGTCGCCACGTACGCGGTGTCGTCGAACAGGAACGACTGGGTGAGGGTCTTGCTGCCCTCCCGGGAGGAGTCGAGGTAGTCGAGGACCAGCCGGGTCTTCCCCAGCTTGAACCACACGCGCCCCATCTTCGAGCTGTCGCTCTTCTCGAGGTCGAGCGTGTCCTGGAAGTCGAACGTGCTCCCGGTGAGCAAATCGCCGTCGATCGAGGCCTGCCCGTCCTGGTTGTTGCGCCAGATGCTGGCTTCCACGCCGACCCAGTCCCCCAGGGCCCGGGCGGGTGTCGGTGCCGCGAACGCCAGGACGAGCGCCAGCGGCAGGCAGGACAGGAAGCGCGGGAACAGCACGGATCTCCTGGACTCTGAATTCATGGTTCTCCTCCTCCTCGAGACACAGTGCGAGGCGTTCATAACTTAATGTCCAGACGCCGGATCGGCAAGTTGACACCCTCCCGGGCCCCCCCTAAAATCGGTTCATGCCGCACAACCACGGGAAAGAGGACGACCTGATCTACGACTGGAACCGGGTCGGCGGCCCCGCCATGCCGGCCCATCCGATCGCCCTCGACGACGAGACGCTGCGCGACGGCCTGCAGGGGCCGAGCGTCACCGATCCCCCCCTCGAGATGAAGATGAAAATCCTGAGGGCCATGGACGCCCTGGCGATCGACACGGCCGACGTCGGGCTCCCCGGGGCCGGTCCCAAGGCGACAGCCGACTCGGCCGCTCTGTGCCGCCAGATCGTCGAGGAGAAGCTCGCCATCCGCCCGAACTGCGCGGCGCGCACCATGGTCAAGGACATCGAGCCGATCGCGCGCATCGCCGCCTCGGCGGGCAT
The DNA here is from genome assembly GCA_035606645.1 of Binatia bacterium. GTDB lineage: Bacteria > Acidobacteriota > Polarisedimenticolia > Gp22-AA2 > Gp22-AA2 > Gp22-AA3. Next base: position 5,543 of record DATNEZ010000531.1, on the reverse strand, counting down.
CCCGGTGGAGGCCTGCCTGTTCATCGGGTCGTCGGCCATCCGACAGCACGCGGAAGACTGGTCGATCGACCTGCTCCTGAAGCGCACCGAGGAGTCGATCGCCTTCGCCGTGAACGAGGGCCTGCCGGTGATGTACGTGACCGAGGACACCTCCCGGGCGCACCCCGAGACGCTGCGGCGCCTGTACGCGACCGCCATCCGCTGCGGCGCCCGGCGCCTGTGCGTGACCGACACGGTCGGGCACGCCACGCCCCACGGCGCCGGCCAGGTGGTCCGTTTCGTCGTCTCGATCGCGGCGGAGAGCGGCGGAGACGTCGGCGTCGACTGGCACGGCCACCGCGACCGGGGCCTGGGCCTCGCCAACACGCTCGCTGCCATCGCCGCCGGCGCCACCCGGGTGCACGGATGCGCGCTGGGGCTGGGGGAGCGGGCCGGCAACGCGCCGATGGATCTGCTCCTGGTCAACCTGAAGCTCATGGGGCTCATCGATCGCGACCTGTCCGGCTTGGGGGAGTACTGCCGCCTGGTCTCGGAAGGATGCCGCGTGCCGATCCCCTCGAACTACCCGGTGGTGGGGAAGGACGCCTTCGAGACCGGCACCGGCGTGCACGCGGCGGCGGTCATCAAGGCCCTGCGACGGAACGACCCCTGGCTGGCGGACCGGGTCTACTCGGGCGTGCCGGCGTCCGAGTTCGGGTTCAGGCAGACGATCCGGATCGGCCCCATGAGCGGACGGTCGAACGTGGTGTTCTGGCTCGAGCAGGAGGGGATCGAGCCGAAGGACGACGTGGTCGAGCGGATCTTCGACGCCGCCAAGCGCAGCGACCGCCTCCTGGAGAACGACGAGATCCTGGCGCTCGCCGCCGGGGGCCGGGCCGCCTCCCGCAAGCGCGGCCGATAGAGATCCCGCCGCCGTCGCCTAGAGCCGGACTCGGTTTCGCCCCGTCCGCTTCGCCCGGTACAGCGCCTGGTCGGCGCGCCCCACCAGCGATTTGATGTCGTCGCCGTGCTCCGGGAACGTGGCGATCCCTATGCTGATGGTCACCTTGACCGTGACGCCGTCGAGCGTGATGGACGCCGACTCGATGGCCCGGCGGATGCGCTCCGCCGCCCGCAGCGCCTCGTCGGCGGTGCGTTCCGGAAGGTAGGCCAGGAACTCCTCCCCTCCATACCGGGCCGAGACGTCGTCCTCGCGGATCGAGCCGCGGATCAGGCGCCCGACCTCGGTCAGGACGTGGCTGCCCATCAGGTGGCCGTGCGTGTCGTTCACCAGCTTGAAATGGTCGAGATCCATCATCAGGACCGCCACGGGCGTGCGGTACTTGCGGCTGCGCTGCAGCTCGCTCTCCAGCGCGAGATAGAGAGACTCGCGGGTGAGCAGTCCGGTGAGCTGATCGTAGGAGATCCGGTTCCGGATCTCCTCGTGGAAGCGCGCCTCGACCTCGTCCAGCAGGTCGAACTTGAGGACCGTCTTGCCGATCTGGATCTTGTCGTTCTCCCGCAGCTCGGCCGAATCGACCGGCCGGTTGTTGAGGAGGGTGCCGTTGGTGCTCCTCAGATCGGTGAGATGGAAGCTGGCGTTGCGCTTCTTGCGGTCCCACCGGACCTCGACGCGCGCGTGCTCGCGGGACGCGAGGTCGTCGGGAAGGCGGATGTCCGCCTCCGGCCCCCGGCCGAGGACCGTGGCCCGGCGCCGCAGGAGGAAATCGCGGCCGATCTCCGCGCCCTGCAGGACCACCAGCGAGGCGTGCGCCTTCCGGAAGCGCACCTCCTCCACGTCCGCCCGGGGGATCGCCATGGTGCGTTCGGATGCGCGTCGGCTCATGTCTCGGGGCTCAGTCGGGCGTCTCGACGACGACGCGGTTCCGGCCCCCCTCCTTGGCCCGGTAAAGCGCCCGGTCGGCCCGCCCGACCAGGGACTGGATGTCCCGCCCGTTTTCGGGGCAGGAGGAGATACCGATGCTGATGGTGACCCGGATCGTCACGCCGCCGAGCGTGAACTCCTCGGCCTCGATCGCGCGGCGGACCCGTTCCGCCGCCTGGACCGCCCCCGCGGTGCCGGTCTCCGAGAGATAGGCGACGAACTCTTCCCCACCGTAACGCGCGGCCACGTCGGCTCCCCGGATCGACTCGCGGATGAGCCGGCCCACCCCGGCCAGGACGTGGCTGCCCATCAGGTGCCCGTGCGTGTCGTTGACCGACTTGAACCGATCGAGATCCATCATCAGGATGGTCAGGGGCAGCTCGTAGCGCAGGCAGCGCTTCAGCTCCATCTCCAGGGCCAGGTAGAGCGACTCCTTGGTCAGGAGGCCGGTGAGCTGATCGTACGAGATGCGGTTCCTGATCTCCTGATGGAACTTCGCCTCGAGGTCGTCCAGAAGGACGAACTTCAGGACGGTGTCGCCGACCTGGATCTTGTTTCCCTCGCGCAGCTCCACGCTCTCGACGCGCGAGCTGTTGACGTAGGTGTGGTTCGTGCTGCCGAGATCGACCAGGTGGTAGACGCCCGACTGCCTCTCGGGATCCCACGCGAAGTCGATGCGGGCGTGCTCGCGCGAGACCAGATCGTCCGAGACCCGGATCTCGGCGCCGAACCCGCGGCCGATGATCATCGGACCCCGCCTGAGGCGGTAGTTGCGTCCGATCTCCGTTCCCTGGAGGACCACCAGGGTCGCGTGACTCTGCGGGGGCCGCCCGGGCTCCAGCGTCGATCGGTCGATCGCCATCGTGCGATCGAGGGATTTCTGCGACATCGCTCCACGTCCCCGGCGCACGTCCGCCGGACCGGGAAATACGTTTGTGCAATCGCGCGCGCCCTGGGCGCCGCGTGCGTCGATTCCCAATGTAATTCCCCGGCGGGGGATGTCCACAGGGGCCGGCCCGGAAGGGCCTCGGAGCGGGCGCGGGCCGGCCTTCGTGCTCTAGAGCTTCAGGAAGCACCACTCCCGGGTGTACGGCACGCTGCCCATCTGGACGCCGCGCTTCTCCGTCACCAGGACGTTGTCGGAGTGGTTGTACCCGAAGCCCTGCTCGGGGACGTACAGCCCGGGCTCGTTGCTGAAGGTCATGCCGGCCTCGAGCTGGGTGTGGTCGCCGAGGGAGATGTAGGGGGGCTGGTGCCCCTCCGAGCCCTCTCCGTGGGCGGGGCGGTGATAGACGTACTTCGCCATGCCGTTCTTCACCTGGTAGTCGTGGACCTGCCGGGCGACCAGGGACCCGGTGACGCCGGCCGCCGAGGCCTCCGCCTGGATGCGGCAGCACTCGGTGTGCACGTCCCAGACTTTCTCCCGGAGCGCGTCCTGGGGGGCGATCTGGTAGGCGCGGTAAAGCTCCCCGCCGTACCCGCCGATCTTCACGTCGCCGGAGACCTGGAGGGCGTCCCCCTTCCTGATGCGACTGTGGTGGAACTGGTTCGGGTGCGGGTAGGCGGTCCCGATGCCCGTGCGCACGAAGATGCCGACCTCGATCCCGACGGCGGTGTGCGGCTTCCCGTCCCGACGGATGTCCTTCAGGATCAGGTCGGTGCCGTACTGGGTGGTGGCCATCTGGACGTCGAAATCGGTCTTGTCGGTGCCGTGCTGCAGGATGTAGTCACGCGCGAAGGCGTGGATCCGGCTGAAATAGTCCATGGCGCGCTGCGTGAGCGCGATCTCTTCGGGCGTCTTGACCATCCGCAGGCGCTCGCAGAGATCCCCCGCCTTCCGCAGCGTCGTCTTCGGCAGGACGTCGGAGGCCGCGTCGATCAAGTCGGCCGTCAGCGGCCGGTCCGTTCCGATCACCTTTCCCGCCCAGCCGCGCTTCCTCAGGCCCTTGAAGACCCAGCGCGTCAGGTCGACGGTCGCCCCCATCGGCACGCGGCCGAGATTGGGGAAGGCCCCCTCGCCGTGCTTGAAGTCGAAGTAGGTCTCCTTGTCCTTGATCCACCAGGTGTCGACGAGATCCCGGTCCAGGCTGGGATGGAACCAGGTGAGCTCGAGGCCGCTCGCGGGAACGAAGACGAAGAACGGCCGCTCGGTGGACGTGTGCCAGAGCCCGGTGAGGTAGATGATGTTCCAGCGATCGCCCAGAAGCGCGCCGTCGATCCCTTCCTCCTGAAGCCGCGCCTGCAGACGCTTGATGGCCCCCTTGTGCCAGACCTCGTCCAGGCGATCGAAGACGGCCGGCCGGGGATGCTCCGGATTGCGCTTGAGCAGGGCCTCGGAGGCGCCGGCAGACGGGGCGAAGGCGGCGCCAGGGGACGCCGGGGACGTCGGGGCGCCGGGGGGAGCCGCCCCCACCCGGCCGATGCCGACCATGCCGCCCGCCACCGCCGCAACCGAGCCTGCCAGGAAATCGCGTCGCGATCTGCGCATGAGCCGCCCCCAACACCCGGGTCTCCGGGCGAATGTGTCCGCATGCCGTGATGAGGGGGCGGATGATAACCGAAGGGGAAGCGGGGCTACAACGGGGGCCCGGCGGCAGCGCGCCCCGGCGCGCGCCACCACTTCAGGTAGATCGGTGGAAGGACCAGCAGGCTCAGGAGGGTCGAGGAAGCGAGCCCTCCGAGAATGACCACGGCCATCGGGTGCTCGATCTCCTGTCCGGATCGACCGCCGGAGACGACCAGCGGGAGGAGCCCGAGCCCCGTGACCAGCGCGGTCATCAGGATCGGGGCCAGCCGGTCGAGGCTCCCCCGAAGAACGAGATCCAGCCCCGTGCCCGCCCCCTCCTCCTGCTCGAGATGACGGTAGTGGGAGACCAGCATGATGCTGTTGCGCGTCGAAATTCCGAACAGGGTGATCAGGCCGATGAGCGAGCCGATGGAGAGATTCGCGCCGACGGTCGCGGCCGCCAGGACCCCGCCGACCAGCGCGAGCGGAAGGTTGAGCAGGACCAGAAACGCCAGGCGTGACGACCCGAAATCAGCGCAGAGCAGCAGGAAGATCCCGACTCCCGACGCAAGCCCGAGCAGCAGGAGCTCGCGGCGTGAGCGGCTCTCCGCTTCGTACTCTCCTTCCCAGCTGCGGAAATACCCCGGCGGCAGATGTCGCGCCTCGATCCGGCGACGCGCCTCGGTGACGAAGCCACCGACGTCCCGTCCGGCCGCCCGTGCGGTCACCAGGATCTGGCGCGTGCCCCCCTGGCGGCGGATGAGGCTCGGCTCCCGCCCCACGGCGATCCGCGCGACCGACGCCAGCGGCACGCGCGCCCCACCCGGAAGATCGACGAGGATCCGACCGATCGTTTCCGGATTCGAGCGCAGGGCCTCCTCACCTCGGACCCAGATGTCGAAGATCTTCTGTCCCTCGTATACCTGGCCGGCCCGGACGCCCCAGAGGGCGGTCGTGGTGGCGCGCCGCAGGTCGGCCATCGTCAGGCCGTAACGCGCCGCGGCCTCGCGGCCGAACTCGACCGTGACCTGGGGAACGTCCTCCTGGCGCTCGACCTGGACCTGGTCCGCCCCGGCGACCGCCGCCATCACGCCGGCGTCGGCGGCCGCCTCGGAGCGCAGCACCGCGAGGTCGGCACCCTGGATCCGTTCGACTACCTCGGCGCGAGTTCCA
>DATNEZ010000518.1:0-7460 GCA_035606645.1 Binatia bacterium | reverse complement strand
GCGGCGGGCGTGGTCGATCATCGGCTGGTTCAGGTCGGTGGCGACGAGGCGGCAGCCCGCCGGCAGCCGCTCCCTCAGGTGCTTCGTGACGATGCCGGTGCCGCAGGCCACCTCCAGCACGCGCGTCCCCTCGGCGGCCGGCAGGCGGCGCGCCAGGTCGCGCGCGTACGGCTCGAACAGCACCGGCCCCAGGTGCCGGTCGTAGTTCTCCGGGATCGATCCGGTGAAGTGGGCGTTCGCGTCGGTCATGGCAGCCTGCTCTTCTCGAGGGTCTCGGTGAGTGTCTTCACGATCTTGTCCTCCTCCGTCTTCGACAGGCCCAGGATCTCCTTGAGGGCGATGCCGATGTGCGGGATGTACGACGTGATGTAGGAACGCTTCTGCTCGGCCTCGGCGAGTCGGCGGCGGTGCCTCAGGTAGGCGCCGAGGCGGCGGCCGACCTCCTGCAGGGCGAGCCGGAGCTCCTTGATGATCTCCGGGTACGAGGCGATCGCCTCCTTGCTCTCCGAGGTGAACGGCACCCAGACGCTGGCCATGTGCACGAACAGGACCATCGGCGCCGCCGGCAGCGCCCCTTTGCTCTGCTGCATGCCGTAGTTGCGCCAGTCGGTGGTCAGGGCGCCGCGCGTGATGGCGCACGCCGACTGCTGGTACTGCAGCGGCACGCGGTTCGCGAAGCGCCACAGGTCGATGATCTCCTCGGCCGGCAGCTCGCCGCCGTACGCCAGGCCGGCCTCGACCACGAACGGGTTGCCGCGATAGACCGCCGGCGGCCGCGTCGCCGAGGTGTAGAAGTCGGCCTTCAGCGTCTGCTTCAGCCCCTCGAGGATGAGCCCCTCGCCGATCGGCACGATGGTCGAGGCCGGCGGCGCCATGATCTTCACCTTCGGGATGGCGCGGAACAGCATCTCGACCTGGGCCGAGGTCAGCGAGCGCGGCCTGGAATCCGGGTTGAGGCCGGCCGCGGCGCTGATCTCGTCGGCCACCTTGGCGCTGACCCGCGAGAAGTCCTGCTGCAGCGCGCCGCGCAACGAGCGCCCCTTCGTGTCGCGCAGCATCGAGATCAGGACCCCCAGCTCGACCCCGTACGGGTGCGGCTTGATGGCCAGGGGCTCCCGCGGCAGCTCCGAGGTCAGGCGCTCGCGGTGGAACTCGTCCCCCTTCGGCGGGCGGTAATGCACCGTGGCGTGCGGGTTGGCGAGCGCCGACTGCACGATGTAGTCGTCCACCGACCGGCGCCCCTTCTTGTAGGTGCCCGCGATGTCCATCTCGACGCGCGTGCCGTGCTCCTGGTCCCACTGCACCTCGCGGTCGGTCAGCACCTTCGGCTCGTTGCGCGTCGTGTCGATCTGGATCTCGAAAAAGTGCGCCGGCCGCCCCTTGCTGGTGCGCGAGGTGATGCGGATCGGCTGCCCCGTCGTCAGCTGGGCATACATCCCCGCGGCCGAGATGCCGATCCCCTGCTGCCCGCGGCTCTGCCGCAGGATGTGGAATTTCGAGCCGTACAGGAGCTTCCCGAACACCTTCGGGATCTGGCCGCGCACGATCCCCGGCCCGTTGTCGGTGATCGACAGGCGGAAGCGGTCCTCGGCCAGCTCTTCGATCGCGACGGTGATCTCCGGCAGGATGCCGGCCTCTTCGCAGGCGTCGAGCGAGTTGTCGACCGCTTCCTTGGTCGCGGTCAGCAGCGCCTTGGCCGGATTGTCGAACCCCAGCAGGTGCCGGTTCTTCTGGAAGAACTCCGCGACCGAGATCTCGCGCTGCCTCTTCCCCAGCGACTCCGCCGTCTCCCGCCGCCGCGCCGCCGGCACCTTCCCGCTCCGGGCCGGTTCCGCCGCAGCAACCGCCTCAAGCTCCGCGGCAGCCTCAGGCGCCGCCACAGCCTCAGCCCCCGCGACTGCCTCCAAGTCAGCGTCCGCCACGACCTCGAGCGCCGCCGCCCTGCCCCCCCTCTTGGTCGCCTCCCGCTTCGCCGCCCGGCGCTTCGGAGCCTCGGTCTTCGGGGCCTCAGGCTTCGGTGCCGCGGCCTTCGATGCCGCGCCCTTGCCCGCCTTCGCCCCCTTGCGATCGCCCCGAAACAAATCCATCTGCACGACTTTCCCCTTCTTCTTGTCCGCCCTGGACGCCACTTTCGTCGATCGCCTGGCCTCACCCCCCGCAGTCTTCCCCTTCCTCCCCATCGCCGAATTCTAGCAGACTCGCCGCATCACGCCCGGTAATCGCGCCGCATCGGAACAAAGAGCGTGGCCCGCACCGAGACAGGGTTGAGGTGCGCCGTGGGTAAGCGGACGGTACCCGAAACGATCGCCGCATCCGCACTTCAGGGTCGGCTTTCACCAGCTAGCGGTGCCGCGCCCTGCGTTTGCCGGGCCGTCTGAGACCTCGCGTCCCAGGACCCGCCGCGCGTTTCTTCAGCGCGGTGGGCGGACGCGAGGCGAAGAGCGAGGGGAGGCGTCGCGAAGCGACGCCGGACCCGTGCCCGGCAAACGCAGGGCGCGGCGCCGCTAGCGGGAGATGGGCGACGCTTTTAGCGCGGAAACGCGAACTTGATCCCAGGCACCGCCCGCTCCCCCGCGTCCACCTTGTACATTTCCCGCGGCACATAGCTCAGCATGCGCGCGAAGACGATGTAAGGGATCTGCTCGATGCGGGTGTTCAGGATGGTGACCGAGTCGTTGTAGAACTCGCGCCGATCGGCGATCTCGTTCTCGAGGGAGGTGATCCGGCCCTGCAGGTGCACGAAGCTCTGGTTCGCCTTCAGGTCGGGGTAGCTCTCGGCGACCGCGAACAGGCTCTTCAGGGCGCCGGCCATCTGCGATCCGGCCAGCCCCTTGGCGGCCGGGCCGCGGGCCTCGAGGTAGCGCGTGCGCGCCTCGATGACCCTCTGGAGGGTCTCCTTCTCGTACTGCATGTGCCCCTCGCAGACCGTCACGAGCTTCGGGATCTCGTCGTAGCGCTGCTTCTCCAGGACCTCGATGTTCGACCAGGACTTGTCGACGTTGACCCGGACCGAGACGAGCTGGTTGTAGATCCCCGCCAGGTAGCTCCCGGCGATGACGACGCCAAGGACCATGACGATCAAGATGACGATGCCCATGCCTGCCTCCCCGATGTCAAAAACGTCACCGCCGCGCGCCGGCGTCCACGTCGTGAAATATAGCCTGCTGTCCGCGGGGCGCAAGGCCTCCCGCCCCGGAGTTGCCCCCGTTCCCGGTTCAGGGCATAGTTACGCCCATGCGCAGCGGCCCCCTCCGTCGAAAGGCCCCGACAGGACTGTCATTGGCCCTGGCGGCCGGCATCCCCCTCTTCGTGTCCGCCTGCACGGCGGCCCCCCCGCCGGCGCCCCCTCCCGACCTGAGGGGGGAGGGGACCCGCAAGATGGCCGACCGACTGGCGGAGCTCGTCAAGAACATCAACCTGGAGGAAGGCTCCTGGTGCAACAAGGAGCGGGCCGCCTTGCTGCGCGGGGTCCTGGAGAAGTCGGTCGTCCCCCGCGAGTACTTCGACCTGCAGCCGGACTACGCCGACGAGCTCCTGAAATCGGGACAGACGGAGGAGGCGATCAAGGCGATTCTCGATCTGCAGAAGGCCGCGGCCTCCGCTTCCGAGCCGCCGTCCCCCCGCAACCGGCTGTTCATGCGGCACCAGATGGCGATCGCCTACCTGAGGCTGGGGGAGCAGCAGAACTGCCTGACGCGCCACAACACCGAATCGTGCATCCTGCCGATCAAGGGGGGCGGTCTCCACGGGCGCCCCGAGGGCTCGACCCGGGCGATCAACATCCTGCTGGAGCAGCTGGAAGACCAGCCGGACGATCTGAGCGCCCGCTGGTGGCTGAACCTCGCCGCCATGACGCTCGGCGACTACCCGGACAAGGTCCCCCCGAAGTGGCTGATCCCTCCCGAGGCGTTCGACTCCGACTACGACATCAAGCGCTTCCACGACCGGGCGCCCGAGCTGGGAATCGACACGAACGACCTGGCCGGCGGCTCGATCGCCGAGGACTTCGACCTCGACGGCGATCTCGACCTGGTCGTCTCGACCGTCGCGATGGACGGCTCGATCCGCTATTACCGCAACAACTCCGACGGGACGTTCACCGAGCGTACGACCGAGGCCGGTCTCGCGGGTGAGATCTGGAGCCTCAACATCGTGCAGACCGACTACAACAACGACGGCTGGCCCGACATCCTGATGCTGCGCGGCGGCTGGCTGGGCAAGGCGGGGCACCTCCCCAACTCGCTCCTGAAGAACAACGGCGACGGGACCTTCGAGGACGTCACCGAGAAGGCGGGGCTGCTCAGCTTCCGCCCGACGCAGACGGCGTCGTGGCTCGACTACGACAACGACGGCTGGCTCGATCTCTTCATCGGCAACGAGTCGACCGAGCACGACCCCAATCCGAGCGAGCTGTTCCACAACAACCGGGACGGGACGTTCACCGAGTGCGCCGCGCTGTCCGGCGTGACCGTGGACTGCTTCGCCAAGGCTGTCGCCGCCGGCGACTACAACAACGACGGCCGGCCCGATCTCTACGTCTCCTGCCGCAAGGAGCCGAACCACCTGTACAGGAACGACGGCCCGAAGCCGGGAGGCGCCGGGCCGACCGCCTGGCAGTTCACCGACGTCACCAAGGAGGCCGGCGTGGCCGAGCCGGTCTTCAGCTTCCCGGCCTGGTTCTTCGACTACGACAACGACGGCTGGCAGGACCTGTTCGTCTCGGGCTACCGGGCGGAGAGCATGGGGGACTTCGCCGCCGAGTACCTCGGTCTGCCGCACAAGGCCGAGCGCGCCCGGCTGTACCACAACGAGCGCAACGGCAAGTTCAAGGACGTCACGAAGGCGGCGCACCTCTGGCGGCTGCTGCACACCATGGGCTCGAACTTCGGCGACCTCGACAACGACGGCTGGCTCGATTTCTATCTCGGGACCGGCGACCCGAACCTCGGCACCCTGATCCCCAACCGGATGTTCCGCAACGCCGAGGGGCGCTACTTCCAGGACGTGACGACGTCCGGGGGCTTCGGACATCTTCAGAAGGGGCACGGCGTGTCGTTCGCCGATTTCGATCAGGACGGCGACCAGGACGTCTACGAGGCGATGGGGGGCGTGTACCAGGGGGACTTCTATCGCAACGTCCTGTACGAGAACCCGGGGCACGGCAACCACTGGATCAAGCTGAAGCTCGAGGGGGTCAAGTCCAACCGCGCCGCCCTCGGAGCGCGCATCCGGATCCTCGCCGACACGCCGGAGGGGACGCGCGAGATCCACCGGGTCGTCACGACCGGCGGCTCGTTCGGGGCGAACCCTCTGCGCCAGGAGATCGGCCTCGGCCGCGCCACGACGATCCGCGAGATCCGGGTGACCTGGCCGACGTCCGGGATCGTCCAGACCTTCAAGAATGTCGCGATCGACGGGGTCTACTCGATGAAGGAAGGGGTGGATGCCCTGGTGCCGGTGACGCTCCGGCCGTTCACCCTCGGAGCGCGGCCGGAAGTCGCCTCCCGCTGACCGCCGTCACCAGCCGATAGCCCATCCGTCCGGAAGGACGCCGACCCGCCCCAGGATCGACACGCCGAAGACGAGCAGGAGCGCCGCCCCGCCCGCGATCGCCGCCCCCGACTGAAGGGCGAGCCGTCCCAGCAGGGATTTCTCGCTGCGATCGGCGATCAGGAAGGTCCTCTCGCCGATCCCCTGGCCGATCACGATGTCGTCCTCCGGCAGGGTGGCGGGAGCGGCCGCCGCCTCGCGCACGACCTCCTCCTGCACCGCGCGCACGGCGTTCCCCCATTCCTCGGTGCTGATCCGGCCGTCGCGATTGATGTCGAACTGGCTCAGCCGCTCCGGGTCGGCCTTCAGCTCGCGCAGCCGATCGTGCAGCGTCATGCGGCGCTCGTGGGCCAGGTCCCTCACGCGGCTCACGGTGCCCGCGACGAACACCTTCTGCGCGGGCACGATCCACCACTCCGTGCACCTCTTGCGCTTGGCGAACCAGCCCTCGCCCCGCTCGATCTTCCTGAACGACTGCTGCAGCACCGTCTCCGCCCCCGCCGGATCGACCAGGATCGTCCCGGTCGCGTCCTGCAGATAGAACGGGATCGCCGAGTCCCCCTGCTCGATCGTCTGCCACGTGCGTCCCCGCCGGCCCCGCGAGGTCTCGACCTCCACCTTGAACCGGAAGTAGACGCACGGGATGCCGGACCAGGGGGCCGTGACCGTCGCCTTCGACCGGGCCTGCCCCGCCACCTCGGCGAACCCCATCGCCACCGAGCGGATCCGCGACGTCGGGACGTTCTCGAACAGGCGCTTGCGCCTGAGCAGCACGAACCCGAAGGCGATCAGCCCCGCCCCGGCCAGGACCGCCAGGACGTCGAACACCCCGTGCCGCCACAGCTTGACCGCCCGGACCGGTCCGACCGCCCGGGAGCCCAGCAGGCCGAAGGCCACGGCGACGACCTTGTAGACGAGACGCTGCGAGGTGAAATCCAGCCTGTGGCTCCAGTTCCCCATGGGGCGAAATATAGGCGCGGGGGCCGGCTCCGCAAGCCGCCACTAGAGGGGACGTGCAGCACGGATGGTCAGGGGAACCATGCCCCGATCGACGGCGGCCGTGGACAGGACCTCCTGCACCGACACGGTGTAGTCGCCGGGAGGAAGCGATTCCACGGGCAGGGACACGTGCACCTTCTCCCCGGCACCCATGACCGGGGACCCGACCGCAACGGTCTTCACGATCGCGTCCCCTGCACGGATGGCGATTCGCAGTTTCACGCCGGCGACGCCGGACCCCTCCGGCATCCGGAAGCCGCACGCGAGCGGCTCGCCCTGCACGTAGGCCGCCTTGAGGGCGGGGCCGATCGTGGGCTCGCGGTCCGGACCGGGAACCGCGGCCCCTTCGTCCTCTTCCGGCAGATCGATCCAGAGACTTCTCTCCTGCATCGAGTAGATCGACAGACCGAGGACTCCACCTTCCGTGAGCGCGGCCGCCGGAAGGGACAGGCGCGCGCCGCCCACCATGCCCCCGACCCCGTCGTAGACGACGGCGGTGATCGTCTGGCTCCCGGCCGGCAGATGGACCCTGCGGACCAGGTCGATCCCGATCGTGCCCGGCAGGCCGTGCTCGGGACGCAGCGCGACGCTCAGCGTTCGCGAGGCCTGCAAGGTCTCCTTCCTGGAATCGTCCACCGCCACCAGCCCGACTTGGAGATGGGCCGTGGGCCGCCCGTCCTCCGGCAGAAAAACGATCCGGTCCCCGGGAACGTGCAGGACCAGGTCCGCGATCCGCCCGGACCGGACCGAGGGTCCGGTCACGGCGTTCAGCCCGATCCCCATCTCCGGATACATCTCCGGCACGGTGTACGCCGCCAGGATCGTCTGTTCGTGCTCTTCGCCGGGCTTCAGGCGGAAGAACCCTTTCCGCCATCGCACCCGCGCGTCCCTGTTCCGGCACTTCACCAGCA
>DATNEZ010000505.1:0-17017 GCA_035606645.1 Binatia bacterium | reverse complement strand
TCGATCCCCTTCTTCTCGGCCTCGCGGCTGATGTCCTCCAGGTCCGCCTCGTCCAGGGCATCGACCAGCATGCGGGCGAAGGCGACCGGCAGGTTGACCTTGAGCTCGTAGCGCTTCTCGATCTTGTTGTAGACGCTCATGCGGATGAGCGTGGGCTCCTTGGCGGGCGGGGACTTGTCGCCGGGCGATCGCGGCGCGGGCGGCGGGGCCGGCGCGGCGACCTGCGGCACCTGGCTCGGATCGATCTTCAGGATGGCGATCAGGATCTCGTTCTTGATCTCCGGCTCGGTCTGCGTGGCGTACGCCTTCTTCAGGGTGGCCAGCGCCCGGGGACGCAGCGCCTCGTCCCCCGAGTCGGCCGCCCGGATGGCGGCCAGCGTCGACACGTAGGACGAGGAATCGGCGAGCCCTTCCCGGAGCGCGGCGCCGCAGGCGGCCCGGGACGCCGCGCGCGGGTGGCACGCGGCGGTGAAGATTCCCCCCCACGCCTCCTCGACCATCACCTTCTCCCTGGGGTAGGCGGCCACGAACTTGCGGAAGGCATCGAGCCCCTCCGCCTCGCGCCCCGGGATCTTGCTCAACGCGCGGGCGCGGTAGAACGACGCCCGGGCGGCCGCCTGTCCCGACGGCTTCTGCCTCAGGATCTCGTCGCAGCCGCTGAGCACCGCCGGCCAGTCCTGGTCGAACACGTCCACCTTGACCTGGCGGAACAGGTCCTCCTCGGTCGCGGCCCCTCCGAGGGTCGCGAACGCCAGGACCCCCGCGAGGCCCGTCGCGAGGATCGCGGCGCGGACCGGCCGTCGATCAGACGACATGGGTCTTCTCCTGCATCTCGCGCGTGAGCAGGTCGATGCGCAGCAGGATCTGGCGCGTCTCGATCTCCTCGCGCAGCTCGTGGAGCTGGCGCGCCGAGGCGCAGTCCCCGAGGGACGTCACCTGGATGAGGAGCGACTCCATCTGCCCGACCAGGTCGGACAGCCGGCGGTCGCGCAGCGTGTCGAGGTTCCCCTCGTGGAGGTTCTTCCGCCTCAGGAGCTCGCGCGATTTCTCCTTCTCGAAGGTGATGTCGAACTCGCCGTCCGCTTTGCGGCAGCGCGCCGGCGCCTGGACCAGGTTCAAGAGGAGCACCCGGCTGTCGGTCAGGTAGCGGGTCGCCCCGCGCCGCGCCAGGCGGGTCTCGATCAGGGCCGCCGACTCGCGCACCGACTCGGCCGTCGGCTGGTCGCCGGGCCCCTGCAGGGACGAGACGTCCTCCGGTCCCGGGGCCCGCCGCCCGGGCCAGCCGGTGACCAGGAACACGGCGACCAGGACGGCGGCCGCAAGCGCCGCCCAGCGCGCCGCGGCCGGCGCCAGGGTGAAGTACGGCCGGCGCACGGCGCCCGGAAGCGGGACGGCGGAGTGTCCGTCGCGGGCGGCCGCCGCGGCGGTCCGCGCCCGCGCGACCGTGTCGCGCGCCTGCCGATCCCAGTCGACCTCGGCCTCCATCGGGAAGACGGTCGAAGGAATGGCGGCGTCGAGGGCGAGGCGCAACGCCTCCCACTCCGAGGCGCACGTGCGGCAGGCGGCCAGATGGCGGTCGAGCCACTCCCGGTCCGCGGCCAAGAGCGCGGAGTAGTACCTGAGAGGCATCGCCCGCCGGGCCCGGCCGCAGCCGAACGGCGTCATCACCGTGCCTCCCCTCCTTGCCGGGCCGGGTACTTGATCGGCGGATCGCAGGCCCCGAGATAGTCGCGGATCGCCGCGGCGGCGCGGTGGAGCGAGGACTTCACCGTCCCCAGGGCGCAGCCCCGCGCCGAGGCGATCTCCTCCAGACGCATCTCTCCGAAATGCCTCAGCATGAAGATCTCCCGCTGGTTCGTCGGCAGGCTGTAGATCGCCCGGTTCAGGGCGCGCCCTAGATCCTTCCGCTCCTGGCGGGCCTGCTGCGGCTCGTCGTTCGAGACCATCTGGCGCGGGGCCCGGTCCTCCCCCTCTCCCTGCGCCGTGTCGAGCGACTCGGTCGGGCGGCTGCGCCTCTGCCTCAGCAGATCGATGCAATGGTTCGCCAGGATGCGGGCCGCCCAGGTGAACGGGTGGGCCGTCGGCCGGTACGCGGCACGCGCCACGTAGATCTTCACCATCGCCTCCTGCACCGCGTCGAGAGAGTCTTCATGGTTCCTGAGATACCCGAACGCCAGGCGGTAGAGCCGCCTCTGGTAGCGCCGGACGAGCGCCTCGAACGCCCCCTCCCGGTCGTTCCGGACGTCGTCCATGAGGGCGAAGTCGTCACGCTCCACACCCCCCCTCCACGCAGGATCCAACGGCCGGGCCCCCCCCGGGGTTTACCGCCGCGAGGCGATAAATGTCCCGATTTGGGCCTGGACCTCCGGGCTCATGTCCAGGAAGCGCACCCCCACCCCGGGGAGCAGGTGCTCTCCCGGGGACGCCCGCACCACCCGGCGCACCTCCCCCTCGAGGCTCAGGCTCGTCGTGGTCCGCGGCCCCCCGGCCTGGGACCGCATCGGCAGGTGCAGGGTCAGGCGCAGCCGCGCCCCGATCGCGAAGGGGCGGGGGCTCTTCAGGAACAGGCCGTGCAGGCTGACGTCCCTGGTGTAGGCGGTGTACGAGCCGGACGGCGCCGTGAACTCGACCCGGCAGCTGACCGGGATGCGCCCCTCGTTGCGCTCGAGGAGCGGCACGAACCGCCGCACCATCTCCAGGAAGGCGGGCCCGTCGAACGGCTTGATCAGGACACCGTCGCAGCCGGCCTGCCGGCACTCCTCGCGCCGCGCCTCTCCGGTCACGATGACGATCGGGATCCGGCCGGCCATCGGATCCGCCTTCAGGTGGCGGCACGCCTCGATGCCGTCCATCCCGGGCATCGCCTCGTCGAGGAAAATCAACTCGGGCCGGTCCATGCGGCAGACCTTGAGCGCCTGCGCCCCGGTGCGCGCCGTCAGGATCCGGCAGGTGGTCCTCTTGAGATAGTTCTTCTGCAGCTCGATGAACGGCAGGAGGTCGTCGACCAGGAGGATCCGGACCGCCCGGTCCTCGGGGGCCGACGGCTGCGCCTTGTCTCTTGCCGCGGGGCGCGCCATTCAGGACCCCTTCGCGGAGCGGCGCTCCAGGACGTAGCCGATCAGGAACAGGACGCTGCCGGCGAGGAGCCACCCGAGCTCGGCGTTCATGTTCTCCTCCCCGAACCCGTAGACCAGGAGCGCGACGCCCAGCGTCAGCATCGCCGCAACCTCGAGGATGCGCCCCAGGACGTAGGTCACGGCGCCACTATAGCGGAAGGTCGTCTCCATACCGCGACTTTCCCGCTATCATCGGGCCGGAGGCAGCGTAATGCAGGGACCGGACCGGCTGCGCGTGGCCGTGATCGGAGGGGGGCCTGGCGGGGCCCGCTGCGCAGAGCGGCTCGCCGAGGCCGGGTGCGCCGTGACCCTGTTCGAGCCGCGCACCCGTTTCGAGAAGGCCTGCGGCGGCGGGATCCCCGCGCGCGGGATCGAGCGCTATCCGTATCTCCTCGATCCCCGCCTGCCCTGCAAGGAGATCCGCGAGTGCCTTCTGGTCGCGCCGTCGGGGCGCGAGGCGCGCTTTCCTCTCCGCGATCCACTCTGGGTGTTCAGCCGCGCCGATCTGCACGGGTTCATGCTGGACCGGGCTGTGGCTGCCGGGGTGCTTTGGGTCCGGGCGCGGGTCCTGTCGTTCCGGCGGGAGGCCGGCGGCTGGATCGTCGGCGCCGGCGCGCCGCGCACGCCGGGGGCCCCGGGAGGCGAGCGGCCGGCCGAGGTCCACGCCCCGTTCGACTTCCTCGTCGCGGCCGACGGCGCGGCGGGGATCGCGCGCCGCAAGCTGTCGCCGGGCGCGCCCCGCGGAAACGTCGCGCAGGGGATCGGCTATTACCTGCCACGGATCTCGGAAGACTTCATCACCCTCAAGTTCTACGCGGGCCTCGAGGGGTACCTCTGGGTCTTCCCGCGCCCCGGCCACGCGTCGGCCGGGATCTGCGCGCCTTTGGGGGCGCTCCCGGCCGCGGACCTCAAGGCGCTGATGGACCGCTTCCTCGAGGAGCGTTACCCGGACGGCATCCTGGAGCGCTCGGAGCCATACGCCGCCCTGATCCCGGGCGCGAGCGCGGAGGGCCGGGACGCCAGCGCGAGCGACAAAGACGCGGGCCGGGACGCTCCCCTCGTGGGCGACGGATGGGCCGTTGTGGGGGACGCGGGCCGGTTCGTGGATCCCCTGACGCGGGAGGGGATCTACTACGCCATGGAGTCGGGGGATCTCCTGGCCGACGCCCTGATCGCCGGAAAGCCGGAGCAGTACTCCGAGGCGTGGTCGCGCCGCTTCGCCCCGGAGCTGTCGCGCGCCGCAAGGGTCGCCACACGCTTCTTCGACACCCGTTTCCTCGAGCGCCTGGTGTTCCTCGGCGGGCGCAGTCCCGCAATCGCGCGGGTCCTCTCGGATCTGATCGCGGGGCGGCAGCCGTACCGGTCGCTGAAGCGGCGACTGGTCCTGACGGTCCCCGTCGTCGGGGTGGACCTGGTCGCGCGGGCGCTTGCGTCTCGCGCGGCTAGGCCCGCTGGTGGCAGTCGAAGCACTGATCGTTGAGAGGGTGGTTCCTGCCCCGCGGGTTCCGGCCGGACGGGCCGTGGCATTGCAGGCAGGCCGGCGGTTCGAGGCTCTTGAGATGGTCGGCGTCCGCCGGGATCTCCGGCTTCCGGTGGCCGAGCGTGTACAGCACGAGAAGCACCGACAGCCCGCCGGCCACGATCAGGAAGACGACCAGGCGGGCGTTCCCCGCGGTCCTCCGGGTCACGGCCTCTCGAGCCGTCGCTTCTTGACGTTCGTCGAGATCTTCTCGGTGGCGAGGACCTTCCCCTGCAGGAACGACTCCTCGGCGATCGCCACGACCGAGGCGCGGATGTCCCCGCGCATGCGGCCGGTGGGACGCAGCTCGAACTTGCGCGCCACGACGACCTTCCCCTCGATCGAGCCTTCGACGATCAGGTTCTCGGCCGTGATGTCGCCGCGCACCGAGCCCTGCGGCTCGATGACCACCGAGCCGGACGTCAGCACGTTCCCTTCGACGCGCCCCCGCAGCCGGATGTTCTCATCCGAGACAATCTCGCCGATCAGGGTGACGTCCCGGTCGATCAGCGTCATGCCGTCGACGTCGTCGGCGTTTGCCATGGCGCGAATCGTGTCCTTGATGACGGACATGGAGGGCCCCCCGCGGTCGCGATGATAACAGGTTCACGCCAGCGGGGTCACACGGAGGTCCCCCTTCGCCAACGAGGACAGGTCCTCGCGCAGAGGATCGAGCGCGTCGGCCGGGACGGTGACGTCGAGGACGGCCCGGCCGGGGTCGCCGTACGAGGCCTCGTCCACCCGGCCGCCGCGGCGCGCCACCAGGTGCCGCGCCTGGCCGTCGAGGGGAAGCGGCACGCTGAACCGCGCGCGGCCGAGCCTGGGGACGCTCGCGGACGGCGCCGAGGCCAGCGCCAGCGACGCGGCGCTCCGGTAGGCGCGCGCCAGCCCCCCCTTGCCGAGCAGCGTGCCGCCGAAATATCGCGTGACCACGACCGCCGTGTCGACCAGCCCGGCCCGCCGGATCGCCTGGCCGATCGGAGGGCCGCCGGTGCCGGCCGGCTCGCCGGCGTCGTGCGATCGCTCCAGCGGCTCCTCGCCGGTCCCGTGCAGCAGAAAGGCCCAGCAGTGATGCGTCGCGTCCGGGAACTCTTCGCGGATCGCCTCGATCCCGGCGCGGGCGGACCGCTCGTCGCGCGCGGGGAAGGCGGTGGCGATGAAGCGCGACCCCTCCACGCGCGTCTCGGCCCTGTGGCTTCCCGTCAGGACGCGCGGTTGTGCGCGCAGTCGGCCTCCCTCGGCGCGAGCCGGACGAGGCCGGAGTGTACTAGGACTGGGTTCCTTCGGGCCACTGGAAGAAACGGCCCTGGGAGAAGACGATGTCGCAGTTGAAATTGGTGGTCGCGCCGCCAGGACGGGTTCCGGCAATGCCGTCCTTCCCGTTGCTCGCCACGGTGTAGTTGTCGCCCGTCGCGGTGGTGGCGGCATCCCAGGTGTTGCCCCACCCGTCGGCGTCGGGCGGCGCCTTGATGAAATAGGGATCGATGCTGGGCTTGAGCGCGGTCCAGCTGCCGGCGCTCAGCGGATACTTCGCGGTGTCCGTGGCGTAGGCCTCGACGGCGACACCGATCGATCGCGCATCGGACATGGTCTTCTTCTGCTTCGCCTTGTCGAGAGAGTTCATCAGGTTCGGCAGCGCGATCGCCGAGATGATCCCGATGACGGCGACCACCACCAGAAGCTCGATGAGGGTGAACCCGCCCCGCCCGTCCCTCGAATGCCTGCGTCCGCTTTGCATGCGTTGGTTCTCCGACGACTGATAGAAGGGCAAAGCGGGTGCCAGGACCGAGCCCCCTCCCCCCACAGGGCCTTAACCCCATGCCTAACTTAGGGAAGAAGGCCCAAAGGGCAAGCGTGCCGCGGGTGTTTCCGGGTGACAAAGAGTGGCAGTCGCTCCGCCGGCATGCCCCCCGGTGTCAGGCCGCACCCGCGCAGGGACCGGCTGCGCCGGGGGGCGATAGGACGCTTGCATCACGGGCGGGCCGCGCTTAAACTACCGGCTCTTCGAGCGATCGCGAGCTGATTTCAGGCCGGCTTGTCCGCGAGGCGCCGACGTAGCTCAGTGGTAGAGCAACTGATTCGTAATCAGTAGGTCGCCGGTTCAACCCCGGCCGTCGGCTCCATTTCCTTCCAGGGAGCGCCCCTGACCTGCCGCGGCGCGGGATCACGATGCCTCTTCCCGATACCCCCTTCCTCGAGGCGCTGAAGCGCGGTCCCCTGGTGTTCGACGGGGCGATGGGGACGCAGCTCTACGAGCGCGGCTACTTCATCACGCGCTCGTTCGACGAGGCGAACCTCGCGCGCCCGGACCTGGTGCTCGACATCCACCGGGACTACGTGGCGGCGGGGGCGCACATCATCGAGGCGAACACCTTCGGCGCCAACCGCGAGCTGCTGGGTCGCTACGGGGTCCAGGACCGGACGCTCGACATCAACCGGGCCGGCGTGCGCCTCGCGCGCCAGGCGGCGGATGGCCGGGCGTACGTCGCCGGGTCGGTCGGACCGACCGGGCGCATGACCGGCGGACTCAACGACGAGCGGCGCGAGGCGCTCGTGTCGATCTTCAAGGAGCAGATCGAGGCGCTCCTCGAGGAGGGGATCGACCTCCTCGTGCTCGAGACCTTCCTCAGCGCCGCCGAGATCGAGGCCGCGCTCCAGGCCGCGCGCGCTCTCTATCAGGGGCCGATCGTGGCGCAGATGTCGTTCAGCGAGGACCGGCCGGCGATCGACGGCCTCTCCCCCGCGCTCATCGCCGACTTCCTGAACGACCGCGGCGCCGACGTCGTGGGGGTCAACTGCGCCGAGGGGCCGGCCTATGTCTTCGAGGTCGCCCGCGAGATGCTCGGGCACGGCCGCCCGGTCAGCGCCCAGCCGAACGCCGGCCGCCCCCGCCGCCTCGACGAGCGGACCATCTACATGACGACCCCGGAGTACTTCGGCGTCTACGCCCGCCGGCTGTTCCAGAGCGGCCTGGCCCTCGTCGGCGGCTGCTGCGGCACCGGGCCGGAGCACATCCGGCGCGTCGTCGACGCCGCCGCCATGCTGTCCGGCGGGCGCGTGAAGATCGAAGAGGCCAGGACCGCCGTCAGGATGCCCGAGGTGGCGCGGCAGCCCCCGGTGCCGATGGAGAGGAAGTCCCCGCTCGGCGCGAAGCTGGCGCGCGTCTACCGCGATCGCATCGACCCCGCCGGCCCGCGCCTGCCGGTCTCGGGGCCGGACTCGTTCGTCGTCTCGGTCGAGGTCAATCCCGACCCCGGGCTCGATCCCGCCCGGGCGCTCGCGGCCGCGGCCATGCTCAAGCGTGCCGGCGCGGACGTCATCAACACCGCCGACGGCCCCCGGGCCGTCGCCCGGATGAGCAACCTCGCGCTGGCGCTGCAGCTCCGCGAGAAAGCCGCGATCGACGTCATCCTGCACGTCTGCTGCCGCGATCGGAACCTGCTCGGGCTGCACTCCGACCTGATCGGCACGTGGGTGCTCGGGATCAGGAACCTCGTCATCATCACGGGCGATCCCCCGAAGATGGGAGACTTCCCGACGGCCACGGCCGTCTTCGACCTGGACTCCATCGGTCTGCTGCGAATGGCCGACCTGCTCAACTATGGCATCGATCCCTCAGGCAAGCCGATGCAGGGGCGGACCGGATTTCTCATGGCCTGCGGCGCCGAGCCCGCCGCGCACGACTACGACCGCGAGCTGCGGCGCCTCGAGGAGAAGAAGCGCGCCGGCGCCGAGTTCGTCATGACCCAGCCGGTCTACGACCCCGAGGTCCTGCGCAGGTTCCTGGCCGACACGCGGACGCTCGGCATGCCGATCCTCGTCGGCATCTGCCCCCTGGCCAGCGCGCGCAACGCCGACTTCCTCCACAACGAGGTCCCCGGCATGCAGATCCCCGCGCCGATACGCGAGCGCATGGCGAAGACCTCGACCCCCGAGTCGGGGCGCCGCGAAGGCGTCCTCATCGCCCGCGAGATGCTCGAGGCGGTGAAGTCCGAAGTCGTGGGCGCCTACCTCATGCCGCAGTTCGGACGCTTCCGGAGCGCCGTCGAGGTGCTGCAGTCCGTCGGCTACGACTTCGCCCCCGAGGACCACGAGCCACGGCCCTAGGTCCAAACCTACAAAGGACAGTTCAACGAGTACCACGCCCATTCGAACGTGGCGGAGGAAACGGGACGCCGCACCTTCACCACGTCGAGCGGCGAGCCGATATTGTCGGGGCAGCCGCAGAGGCCTCCGGGCACCACGTTCGTGACCACGACGTGGATCGAGTCGGCCGCCTCGGATCGGACGCATGTAACGGCCACATCGTGGCAACCGTTGGTGGCGTACCCGGAGGTCGCGACGATCGCCACCTCAGCCTGGAAATCGATTCCCTGCGTGTCGCAAGGGAAGGGAGAGCCCCAGAACTGGCACCAGGCCACCGGGTTGTCGATCAGCAGCGACTGCTGTGTGTAGATGCCGCTGGTCTTGGTGTGGGTCACGGAGTCGAACACTCTGTCGCAGGTCGGGTGCCGACAGGGAAACGTGTTCGGGCGTTCGAACCCCGCACTGTCCTTACCGAGGCTGCTCTCCACGCCTCCCCGATTCCCGGTGACCAGGTAGAACAGCGCCTCGCCAGCGGCAGGCTGGACCGTGTCGCTGAATGGCTCGGCGGACTGCACCACGTCGCAGAACTGGGCCGATTGCGGCGCGAGAATCGGATCCTGGGCATACAAGCCCCGGGAGGTCAGAACTTCCAGCTGGCCTCGGTACATGTTGAATGTCGCCATGCCGATCTCCGGCTGCCACCAGAGGTAGGTCGGGGCCCGAAGGGTGAGGTAGACGAGCCCGTCGTCCAGGTCGCAGAGGTCCCCCTGGCCGTCCGCGTTGACGTCTTCCTGGTCCCTGTTCCCGGTGCTCGGGCAGTTGTCGCACGCATCCCCCGCGCCGTCTCCGTCGCTGTCGCTCTGGCTGGCGTTTGCGATGGTGGGACAGTTGTCCAGTTCGTCCGGAACGTGGTCGCAATCGACATCGTCGGGGTCGCCGCAGACGGCTGTCGCGGGGTCGGCATGGCCAACCGGGACCCCTGCGAGCCAGAGGACGGGAGCAGCGATGGTGCAGGCGGCGAGGACGAGTCGGATGGACATGAGACACCTCCTCGTGGTGTGATGGCAGGTAGGATACAGGTACGCTCGCGCCGAGTCGAGGGATCGCGAATGGAGGACATCCAGCCCGTGAAGCGAGTCTCCTCGGCGACGACCCGCAGCACCGGAGGGAGAGGCACCGGCGCGGTGCCGGCCCCCGCCGGGCCCGGTCCCGCACGCCGCCTGCTATCCCCGGGCCAGACGATCCAGAGCCCGGAGACGCGGCTCTCGTACCGGGTCGAGCGCTTCCTCGGCGAGGGGGGCTTCGGCCAGGTCTACCTGGCCCGCCGGCTCGGACGCCACCCGGTCGTCGCGGAGTCGGTCTGCATCAAGGTCAGCGGGCGCATCGACGGCTGGCTGCGCGAAGCGTACTTCGGCCAGCTCCTGGACGGCCATCCGCGCGCCATCCGCATCTACGACGCCTTCCCGCTCATGACGTCCGACGGGCTGATGCTGTATTTCCTGGCGCTCGAGTACGCGCCGCACGGCGACCTCCGGGCGTTCCTGCACCGCTCGGAAAAAGGAGGCTGGCCCGAGCGGGCGGTCCGGCGCGAGATCGCCGGCATCCTCGAGGTGCTGCGCAAGCTCCACCGCGGCCAGCTCCTGCATCGCGACCTCACGCCGATGAACGTCTTCGTATGCGACGGGCCGAGCCTCAAGCTCGGGGACTTCGGGATCGTGCGCCAGCAGAGCGGTCCGGGAGGGATCGTCGCGGGAACCATGAACGCGCTGACGGCGCCGAGCGACATCCTCGCGGGGGCCGTCCCGAAGTGGCAGGCGCGCGACGACGTCTACCAGGTCGGGCAGCTCATCGGGATGCTGGTGAAGGGGGACGCGAGCGCGCGCCTCCGTACCCACGACGTCCGGCGCCTCGCGTGCGGCGACCAACTGAAAGAGATCATCCACCGCTGCCTCGGCGAGCGCCGCAAGCGGTACGAGAGCGCCGACGACCTGATCGAGGCGCTGCGCAATCCGCCGGCGCCGCTGAGGGTCGGCGTGCTGCGGTCGCTCAAGGGAGCCCACTTGGCCTTCACCGGGATCCTCAGCACGCGCCGCAGCGTCGCCGCGAAGGCCGCGCGCCGGGCCGGGGCCAGGGTGCACGGCGGGCCGTCGTCGAAGACGACAGTCATCGTGCGCGGCCGCCCGAACCCGCTGCAGGCTGCCGGCAAGGACGCCGGCCTGAAGCTGATGGAGATCAAGAGGCTGCGCGCCAAGGGGCACCGGATCACGCTCCTCGACGAGAAGCGCTTCTGGCGCCTGGCGCGCAAGCGCTGACCGTCAAGAGATCCCTATCGCGCCGCCTCGCCGCCGGCGGCCCCGGCCGCGACCTCCTCGCGCCGCTCCTGCTGCTGCAGCCGCCACATGCGCGCGTAGTGCTCGCCGGCGTCCAGAAGCTCTTTGTGCGTCCCCTGCTCGACGATCCGTCCCTGCTCCATCACCAGGATCTGGTCGGCCCCCATCACGGTCGACAGGCGGTGCGCGATGACCAGCGTGGTGCGCCCGACCTGGATGCGGTCGAGCTCGGCCTGGATCGCCTTCTCCGACTGGGAGTCGAGCGCCGACGTCGCCTCGTCGAAGATCAGGATGGCGGGGTTCTTCAGGAGCGCCCGCGCGATCGCGACGCGCTGCTTCTCGCCCCCCGACAGCTTCAGCCCGCGCTCGCCGACCTGGGTGTCGTAGCCGTCGGGCAGGCTCACGACGAACTCGTGGATGTGCGCGGCGCGCGCCACGGACTCCACCTCCTGGCGGCTCGCGTCGGGGCGGCCGTACAGGATGTTGTAGAAGATCGTGTCGTTGAACAGCACGGTGTCCTGCGGGACGATGCCGATCGCACCGCGCAGCGTCTTCTGCGTCACCTCGCGCAGGTCCAGCCCGTCGATCCGGATGCTCCCGCCGTCGATGTCGTAGAAGCGGTACAGGAGGCGCGCCAGCGTCGACTTCCCCGAGCCGGACTGGCCGACGACCGCGACCGTCCCTCCCGGCGGGATCTCGAAGTCGACCCCGTGCAGGATCTCGCGCCGCGCGTCGTAGCCGAAGCGGACGCCCTCGAACGTCACGCGCGGGCGCCGCGCCGCCAGGGGCATCGCCCCCGGGCGGTCGCGCACGTCGGGATTGCGGTCCAGGAGCGCGAACAGCCGCTCCATGTTGGTGATCGACTGCTTGACCTCGCGGTACATCATCCCCAGGAAGAAGAGCGGCGACGAGAGCTGCAGCAGGTAGGCGTTGACCAGCACCAGGTCGCCGACCGTGAGCGCGCCGGCGACGACCCCGGCGGCGGCCCGCCACATCATGGCGGTGACGCCGACCGCCACGATGGCGGTCTGCCCCAGGTTCAAGAGGGCGAGCGACTTCTGCGCCAGGACGTTGGCGTCCTCCAGCCGCCGCAGGCTCTCGTCGTAGCGCGCCGCCTCGTGCTGCTCGTTGTTGAAGTACTTGACCGTCTCGTAGTTGATCAGCGAGTCGACCGCCCGCTCGTTGGCGCGCGTGTCCGCCTCGACCGCGGCCCGGTAGAAGCGCGTCCTCCACTCGGTGACGATGAACGACCACGCCGCGTAGGCGGCGAGCGTCACGACGATGATCAGGGCGAACCCCCAGTCGTACTTCCACAGGAGAAACGCCGTGACGAGCAGCACCTCCACCGCCGTCGGCACGATGGTGTAGAGGGTCCAGTCGAGCAGGTCGGCGACCGCCGTGCTCCCCCGCTCCAGGTCGCGCGCCACGCCCCCCGTGCGCCGGTCCAGGTGGAACCGCAGGCTCAGGTCGTGCAGGTGGCGGAACACCTTCACCGCGATCTGCCGCGACGACCGCGCCATGACCCGCGCGAACACCACCTGCCGCGACTCGGTGAAGAGCGTCACCCCGATCCGCGACGCCCCGTAGGCGAGCAGCAGGCCCAAAGGCAGCACCAGGAGCGCGCGCTCCAGGTTCAGGTCGTCCACCAGCCCCTTCAGGACGATCGGCACCAGGAGCGTCGCGACCTTCGAGGACAGGATCAGGGCGAGCGACAGGATGATGCGCCCGAGGTAGGGCCGCAGGTACGGCAGCAGCTCGCCGACGACGGCCAGGTCTCCCCGCCCGCCCTCGGGGCTGGGCACGGAGCCGGGCACCTCGTCGGGCCGAGGGCTGGGGGTCGGGGTCGTCGTCATGGTCGAGCGCCTAGTCTACTTCGTCGTAAGATGCCGGGGAACTCACAGGAGGTCACGAGCATGCCCAACCTACCGCTGACCGGGCACTGCCTGTGCGGCAGCGTCCGCTACGAAATCACCAGGCCCCTCGTCATCGCCGGCTACTGCCACTGCACCCGCTGCCAGAGGCGCACCGGGACGGCGGCGGCCGTATCGGCCCGCGTCGAGCCCGGCTCGCTGCGGGTCCTCTCCGGACAGGATCGGGTCACGTCCTGGCGGCCGCCGGACGGGTTCGCGAAGGTCTTCTGCTCGGGCTGCGGAGGCGCGCTCTGGAGTCAGAGCCAGAAGGACCCCGAAGTGATCAGCGTCCGGATGGGTACGTTCGACGCCGATCCCGGGATCCGCCCGTCGTACCGGCAGTACGTGGCTTATGCCGCGCCGTGGGAGCCAATCCCGGACGATGGGTTGCCGCGCTTCCCGGAGGCTCGAAAGGTCTGAGAGAGCCCCGAAGACCGCCTACGCGCTCCGGCGCTGGAGGTCCGGGTGAGGCAGCTGCCAGTTGACCTGGCGTCCATCCAGCCGCGCGGCATGGTACAGGATGAGTGCGGCAAGCCGACGCGCGTCCTCGCGGCTCAGATGGACGATCCCGGGGTCGTTCCCTGCCGAGGCGGCGATCTTCAGCTCGACCGAGGAGCCCGCCGGATCGCGCTCGACCTGAATCTCTCTGGTGCGATCGTCTGTAAGTCTCATGGCCTGACCCTCCATCATCACCGAACCCGGGTGGCAGGTGCTTCCTGGTCGGCTTCTGCACCAGCCTTCCTTTCACGAATCGTGCCAATCGTCCCGGCGCCTCGAAGTCGTGGATTCGCCAGTGAATCCGTTCGAGCGCGCGGCGGGACCGCCGGCGCAAGTGTCCGAACTCGAACAGTCCAGTCTGAAAATGGGAAGGCGGTACCGAGGGCCCTACATCATCATCGCGTCGGACCCGCGGCGCGCGTACGTCCCGTCGAAGACGGTCTTCCAGGTCCGGCCGCCGTCGCCCGAGCTTTCCCAGTGCTGTCGCACCCGCCCGCCGTCCATCGGAGTCCAGGTGATGCGCTGGCGGCTGGTGCGATCGCCGGGCGTGGTGCCAGACAGCACCATTCTCCCGCCCACCAGTCCCCCGCTCAGCTCCAGGACCCCGCCGTCGTTGTCGACCCAGATCTGATGCCACTGCCTGGTCGCCGATTCGTAGAAGTTGAGCGACGTGCCGCGGCCTCCCCGCGATCCGGTCCACCGCTCGACCAGGGCGCATCCGTCGGATGCCTTCTCGACCAGGTTCGAGCCGGCGACGCTGCCGTCCGGCCCGGTGACATCCCAGGAGCCGAGCCAGAAATCGAACTGCCGGTAGGCGGATCCCATGCAACGTCCGGTCAGGGCGCCTCCTGGGGTGATGCTCACGAGGATGAGACCGATGAGAACGCCGAGGGCGCGGATGGGCCGGTATCGCATGATGAAACTCCTCCGAAATCCGCACCGGCTTACGGCACAGCCTACACCAGGTCCTCCGTGGAGTTCCACTCCGCCTTCAGAGGTCTCCCGGTGTAGCGCTGCCTGCAATCGGGCAGGTGTCCGATTTCATGCAGGCGCGCGTCTGGCGCGCAGGCCCCGCGACGTCGCACCTCATCCCCCGGAAACCCAAGCCCGTCCGCATGATCTAAGATGAGCGTCCGCCGGCCGCGCGACTGGCACGCGTCTTGAAGTAGGGAGAGTCGCGGCCACGGTGGCCCCAATCAGGAGGAGACCTCAATGAACGAGAGATTCAAGAACAAGGTCGCGGTCGTCACCGGAGGGAACAGCGGGATCGGTCTCGCCACGGCCAGAGCGTACGTCCGCGAAGGGGCGAAGGTTGCCATCACCGGACGGAGCGACGCCACGCTGAAGGCCGCCCAGAAAGAGCTCGGCCCCGACGTCCTGGCGATCAAGGCCGATTTCTCGAAGGTCGCGGAGATCGCGTCCGCGATGGACCGGATCAAGGAAAGGTTCGGCCGCATCGACGCCCTGTTCGTCAATGCCGGCATCGGCAAGTTCGTCCCGTTCGAAGAGGTCACCGAGGAATTCTTCGACGAGACGATGGCGACCAACCTCAAGGGGGCGTTCTTCACCGTCCAGAAGGCGGTTCCCCTCTTCTCGAAAGGGGCCGCGGTCGTCCTGAACGCCTCGATCAACGCGCACCTCGGCATGCCGGGCTCCACCGTCTACGGCGCCTCCAAGGCCGCCGTCGTCAACCTGGCGAAGACCCTGTCGGCCGACCTGCTGTCGCGGGGAGTCCGCGTGAACGTCGTCAGCCCGGGGCCGATCTCGACCCCGATCCTCGACCGCATGGGCCTGCCCGAAGAGGCGACCCGGCAGATCAAGGACAACATCACCCAGCAGGTCCCGCTGAAGCGGTTCGGTCATCCCGACGAGATCGCAGCCGCCGTCCTGTACCTCTCCTCCAGCGAATCGACGTACGTTCTGGGAACCGAGCTGGTGGTCGACGGCGGGATGATTCAGCTCTGAGGCGGGTCGCGCATCGGCGCCCGGGTCATGGTGGAGGCGTTGCTGCTCTCCCCCATGCCGCAGGCGCGATGAAAGGGGACGTGTCCAGGGCCGGCCGGGCCGCGAATTTCGCCGGCAGAGCGCAGAGGATCAACGCCACCAGCACCGGAATGAATGCGTCGAACTGCCTCACCTCCTGGAACTGCCCGAACGCGAAGGTCGTCGCCACCAGCATCGGAAGAAGAACGACCGCTCGCCGCAGCCCGGGCGGCGCATGGCGATATCCGAGAACTGCGACTGCCGTCCACATGGCAGGCCCGAGATACAGGGTCAGCAGTCGCGCCGTCGGGTGAAGGAGCGCTTGAATGTTGGTCGCGATGAGAACCCTGGGAGCCACGCCCGAGGGGAGCATCCAGAACATCACGAGTCGGACCCCTCCCCATACCGCCAGTTGCAGGGCCGCTCTTCCCCAGGTCGCGAGCCGACGGACTCCGTGGGGGAGATGGAGGGCCAGGTAGACAGGAACCAGAAGCAGAACGATTTCATGGTTCAGCGTGCCCAGGGCAAGCAGCCCCAGGTAGAGAAAGAACCGCTCCTGGAAGAGACAGAGAAGGGACGCGCTGAAGAAGAAGACGATTCCGAAGTCATAGAAGTTGAAGTAGCGCAGTGTGGGGATCAGGATCACGGCCAGGAGGAGTTGCGCCAGGAAGGCGAACTCTGGCCGGACGAACAGGGCGGCCCACCTTCGGATCGCTTCGAAGGCCGCGAGGATGGCAACGAGCTGTGACAGGAGGAAGCACTTCATGTAACTGAAGGAGGGGAACGCCGCCTGGATCGCATCGGCGAGAACGACGAAAAGTGCCCGGTGGCTGAAGGGCGCAGGGAAGGAGAATTTCATGATGTCCTGCAGCGGCATCCACTTCCCTTCGTAGCCGTGCTCCTTCAGCACCTGGAAGCAGGTCCAGCTGGTCCCGAGCCAGACCCCTATCGACAGGATTCTCTGACGCATCTGGACTCCTTCCTCTCGCCCGGACCCGGTGGTCACTTCTCGCGGAAGAAGGAGTTGATGTCCGCTCCGGGGACGGCGCGCCCGAGGGCCGTGAAGCTGGCGCGCTCGGCGATCTCCCTGGCCGCGTCGAGGAAGCCGGTCCAGGCGGAGCGGGCCAGCGCCCCTCCCACGCTGATCCTCCGCACCCCCATGGCGGCAAGCTCCGCCACGGTCGTGAAGTCTCCGAAGACCACCACGTTCACGGGCCTCGGCGCGGCCGACTTCACCACCGCTTCGATGTCGCTCCGGGTGCGAATCCCCGGCGCGAAGAGACAATCGGCCCCCGCCTCGGCATAGGCCGTCAGCCGGCGCAGCGTCTCCGCCAGGTCCGGCCGCCCGGCGATGAACCCCTCGGATCGCGCGGTGAGAAGGACCCCCGTTCCGCTCTCGTCGATCGCCCTGCGGGCGGCACGGATTCTCTCGACGGCGAGCGGGAACTCGAAGAGCGGTGCGGCAGCGTCGTGCGTGGAATCCTCGATCGACAATCCGGCGATCCCCGTCGCCGCCGCGGCCGCGACGTTCCGTCCGACCGCGTCCGGCTCGACCGCGAATCCGCCCTCGAAGTC
>DATNEZ010000482.1:0-2342 GCA_035606645.1 Binatia bacterium | reverse complement strand
CCTGCGAGATCTCCACCAGCATGAACCCGAGACCGATGCAGGCGAAGTACAGCAGGTACGGGATGGCGCCCCGGCGGTCGGCCCGACGCGCCGCCAGGAGAATGGGGACCGCCAGGGCGACGAGGGTGAGCGTCACGACGGCGGCGAGCAGGACACAGAGCAGGACGACCGCCCTCAGGTTCCCCCCCACGGAGCCGGGCTCGTCGGCGCCAGGAATCCCAGCCCGCATCCCCGCGAGATACCGGAAGGCGTCCCGCAGCCGGAGCATGTTGAAGAAGAACGGCGCGTCGTCCGTGGGAGGGTCGACGCGCAGCGGGAGCCCCTCGCCGATCACGCCGGGGCGGGTGCCGGCCGCGACCTGCGCGAAGACCGGGTCGACCGTCGTGCCCGGCGCCAGCACCACCTCGAACTTCAGGGCGCCGGCGGTCGTCTCGAGCGCCGCCAGGTCCTGAGGCGAGAACGGATCGGGGCTGACCAGGAGCGTGCCGACGCTCTTCGCCGAGGTCCGGTGCCGGGCCAGCAGGATGTGCCGGCGGACGTCCTCGACGCCGCGCCGGCGGAGGGCCTCCCCCGCCAGGGCGGTGAGCCGGTACATTTCCGCCGGCCGCCCGGAAAAGTAGAACCACGAGAAGGCCAGGACACCGCGCGGCGCCAGGTGGTCCAGGAAGACCTTCCAGGCCTGCAGCGTGTAGATCGAGTTCTCCGTCAGGACGAACGCGCCGGCCGCGGTCGCGGCGGAGGTGTCGATGAGGGACGCCTGGATGATGTCGTACCGCCCGCGCTGCCGCGCCACGTAGCTGCGCGCCTCGTCGTTGACCAGCAGGACCCTGGGGTCCCGATCGAGATGCCCCGTGAACTCGCCGAACCGGACCGTGACGGCGCGGAGGATCTCCTCGTTGATCTCGACGCCGACCACCGAGCGCTGGCCGAAGACCAGGGCCGCCAGGATGTCCCGGCCGCCCCCCGCCCCGATCACCAGCACCCGGGCGTCCGGCCTGAGGACGTGCGGCAGGCTGGTGATGTCGTAGCGCAGGTGCTCGACCGCCTCCAGGTCCCCGTCGAATCCCGTCAGGACCGTCGACGCCCCGCCGTCGATGTCCAGGATCAGCTGGCGCACGTCGTGCCGGGGCCTGTAGACCTGGCTCAGCCCCCAGCCGAGCGGGCTCTGGGTCGGCGAGGGGCGCACGCGGATGCGCGAGAACGAGTTCCAGGCCTCGTACAGCGGGCGCTCCTCGACGATCCCCTTGACGGACCTCAGGCGGACGATGGGCCGCTGGTTCCACACGAGGACGGTGTGGACCGCCGTGACGCCCGACAGGACGGCGGCCGTCGCGATCGCCGCCCGCACGAGCCGCGCGTCGCCCGCCTCGAGCGCGAAGCCGATCGCCCCGGCCGCCGCGATCGCGGCCGCGCCGATCACGGCGGTCGGCCCGTCGGTGATCTTCAGGAAGTAGATGACCGCCACGCAGGCGATCGCCGCCCCCGCGAGGTCGGCGGCGTACAGGCGCCCCACCTGCCGCGGGAATCGCGTCAGCGCCAGGCAGACGCAGACCCCGCTGCACGCGAACGGGACGGTCGCCAGGAGGAAGATGGCCGCGTTCCCGAGAAGCGCGCCGGCCGTGAGTTCGGTGGCGAAGGGGATCCGGACCTGCACCAGGAAGCCCAGCCCGAGCGTCAAAGCGAACAGGAGCGCCGAGAGGGCCAGGTGGCGTCGCGTCCGCTCCTCGGCGAACGCGCGGCCGAACACGCCGACGGCGACGGCCCCCAGGGTCATCCCGAGCATCGCGATCGAGATGGCGAGGAACGCGAAGTGGTACCAGGTCGCCACGCTGAAGATGCGGGTCAGCAGGATCTCGTCGAGCAGGGTGGCGAGGGTGACCAGGAACAGGCCGGCGTACGTGCCCCGGCCCGCGACGAGGCCCGTCGATGGCGCCGCTACCACTCGATGTGCTCGAACGGCTTCGCGGGCGGCACCTCGAGGCGCCAGCCGAAGGCCTCGAGCGCCTCCCGGGCCGCCCGTCTCAGGCGCGTCCACTCGCGGCGGCCCACGAGGGCGCGGGCGGTCCACAGGTGCGCGTTCTCCTGGCCCGACATCCGATCCAGGAGACCGTCCACCGCCTGAAGGGCGCGGCGTTGCGCCTGTGACATGCGGACCGCGCCGCCGGCCGTCACGGCCCGCAGCTCCTGATCGAAATGCAGGGCGAACTCATCCGGGCCGCCCGTGAAGGACGGCAGGAGGCCCTTCTGCGCCTCGGCGGGCAGGGCGAGGGCCCGCAGCGCGTCCCGCAGGC
Organism: Binatia bacterium; assembly: GCA_035606645.1. Classification (GTDB taxonomy): domain Bacteria; phylum Acidobacteriota; class Polarisedimenticolia; order Gp22-AA2; family Gp22-AA2; genus Gp22-AA3. Next base: position 51 of record DATNEZ010000482.1, on the reverse strand, counting down.
GCGCCACGGGACCGTCCTCGGGTTCGGGCCGGGGTTCCGGCTTGCGAGGCC
>DATNEZ010000410.1:0-3925 GCA_035606645.1 Binatia bacterium | reverse complement strand
TGGGAGCCGATAAAGCCGGCGCCGCCGGTGATCAGGACCCGCTTCGGCCGGCCCGTCCCGGATGATCCACTCTGGCCTGCAGTCGTGGGCACAGTAAGCATCCCCTCGATCGAGCGTTCGTCACACTATACATCATGGGCGAACGTCGCCCATCGGATAAACGATCCGTTGCGCCGGGACCCGTCGTCGAGGCAGGTCGGGGTCGCCGGCCTCGTGAAAAAGCGTCGCGTCCGCCATCTGAAGGCGCTCGTTCAAGGTCGGTGGAACCAGCGTCGCCCCAGCAGGAAATGCGCTCCGTACACGCAGACCAGGACGATCTCGGGGTCGGCCGGTGCGCGGATGCGGGCGTCGGCCCAATAGACGATGGCGGTCGCGAGAACCGCAGCGATGGGGAGCAAAACAGGGATGGCGTGAATATCTTTTCGATGCATGATCGCCACCATGCCGGCCAGGAGAAGAAAGAGCATGATGGGCACGAAAATGATCGCGATCCGCTGCGGGGCCACGCTCGGGGTATGGGGAAACGGGTTGAAGAGGTTTCGCAATTTCTGCGCGACGAGCCGAGGCAGGGCTCCGGGATGGCTGCGGATGAAGTCGAGGGCGAGATGGAAATCGAGAGAGTCCTCTTCCACCTCGGACAACCCGTCGGCCAGCCTCCCCTCCGGCAGGTCCGGTGCGTGCGCGGCCCGGCCGATCAGAGCCGGATCGGCGAGAACGTAGGGATTATTGGCCTCCCAGAGAACGACGCCGCCCATGGTGGTGATGGGCACGAAGGTGCCGTGCACGCGATAATTGCGCACCGTCCATGGAAGCACGCAGGCCGCAAACACGGCCACCCCGAGGGCACATCCGAGCCATCGTGGCCGAAACTTGTACGCCACCCAGCCGAGACCCAGGATGAACAGGATTCCCATGTTGGGACGGGTCAGGGTGCACAGAGCGCTGAAAGCAGCCCATGCGGCGATCCAGGCCGGATTTTGGCGCAGCCGTATGAGGCTGCAAATCGACAGGGCGCCAAATAATGCGCACAGGGGCTCCGAGAGCAGAGTTCCGCAAAAGAACAGAGAGTAGGGGAACATGGCCCAGGTGAGTCCTGCGGCGACGCCCACTTGCATGCCGAAAAGCAGCCAGCCGATGTCGGTCACGAGGACTCCCGTGGCGGCCCCCAGGCCCGCCATGACGACACGACCGGCCGACCAATCGTGCCCGAAGACGGCGTACGTGCCGGCAAGAAGGAGGCTCTGGGCCGGGGCCCGGTGCGTCCGGTAGCCGTCCTGGGCCACATAGTCCATTCCCTGGGCGAGACGCCAGCCGATGAAATCGAACTGCGACGCATCGTCCTGGAGCCGGGCGTTCACGTCCACGGCCAGAGCTGAATAGACGATGCGGGCGCAGAATCCGAGAGAAAAGATCGCGAGAAAGAGCCAGGGGTTCCGGCGCGGAGTCGAGGTCATCCTCCCGAATCCTCCTCGAGCCGAAAGCCAAGGACGAGGCGACCGGCCTTGCTGTATCGGAAGAGCAGAGACGAGTCAACGGCCTTGCCTTCGACGCGAATCTCGACGGAAGGCTCGTCCGGCATCTCGAAGGAGATTCCGCGCAGATCGTGCAACGTCAATTGGACGGTTCCTCCGGTCGGATCGACCACGGGGTCGATTTCGATGACGCGTCGGCCGTTCTCCCGCCGGGACGCATACGTCATGAAGGTCCTCACGAAGGTGAACTGAAGGATGGTGGACGTCGGCGCCACCCAGATGCGTCCTTCCTCCCGGAATCGGCGCAAACGCTCCAGCCCTTCGAGCCCGGCGGCCGTGAACACCTCCGTGGGGGCATCCACCCAGTGCGTGTACAGGATGGCGGTTCCCTGAGCCTCGCACAATTCAGTCAAGCCCTGTTCGCTCAGGAGCTCGAGACTGCGCAGTCCCCGGTCACCCTTGTAGCAGCGCGCGAATACGAAGCACCGTGAGCCGTCGTCGAGCGGCACGATGCCCAGGCTGGACCGGCGACCCGCATAGCTCCACTCGTCCGTGAGCAGGGTGTCGGGGATCTCCGGCTGATAGCCCGGCGCGCCGGGGATGAGCCAGAAGTAGCGCAGGCCCGCCTGCCGCACCAGATCGAGGCTGTAATAGGGGCTGTTCGGATTATCCCCCAGGCAGAAGTCGAGCTTGATCATGTACAGGGGCACCAGGACCGCTCCGAGAGCCAGGCCGCCGAGGCTCGCATTCTTCAATGTTCGCAACCTCATAAGCGCGGCGCAGAGCACGAGCCAGAGGGTCGAGGCCAGCATCAGAGTCTGCAGCACATCGACGACGAGTTTCTGTCCCCTGGGGAAGGGGGAAGGATGCGGACTGGCGGCGATCCGGCGCGCCAGCGGCTCCTGACCGATCAGGCAGAGAAACTCCGTGCCCACCTTCGCCAGGTTCTTGAGCACTAGCGAGAGTGCGCTCAGCCCTCCCGGCCCGATGCAGGCCGGTGTCTCCGTGTAGGTGTGATCGGACCAGACGGTCAGCCGGCGGCGAGGATCACTCGAGATCCAGGCCAGGCCGGTGGCGATGGCGTCCCGTTTCAGATCCCCTTCCCCCAGCGTGTGCAGAGTATCGACCCAGCCCTTCCGGATCCAGCCATCGACAATGTCCCCATAGTCCCCGCCTTCGATCCGATGCGGAACGGCTTTCTTCTCCAGTTCATCGTAGCCCGCGAACACGCCGGTGACGGGATGATAGAGCCAGCAGGAGTCGGCTATCGGCAGGCCGAACCCCTCGATCCCGCCGTTCCATTTCGGGAGCCGATCGATGGCGGGATCCGCGAACAGGAGACGCCAGGCCTCCGATCCACGCTCGATCCGCTGTCGGGAGCGCACGAGCCTGTGCACCGCCTCGAAGGTCTGAATGCTGCTGGAATGAGTGTCCGAAGCGACCGTGACGGCGGCCTGATAGGGGTAGGGAAATTTCAGAAGAGTCACCTCATCCTCTTCGCGGGATCCGGCGCCGGCGCTGGCGCAGAACGCCAGGGCGGGAAAGGTGAGGCCCAGGAGGATCCCGGCGGCGGCCGAACGGCCCATCGAGCTGCGGAGTGCGGAGATTGTGAGGCGCATCCTCGAGAGTGCCATATCCCGTGGATTCTAGAACGAATGCGCGGCTCTTATCTCAAAAAATGCGCACGAGGGTTGTCCGGCGGAGGGTCAGTGCGTGGCTTATAATCGCGCCCGGAGGGAGGTGAGCGAGATCGCAACTGGTGAGGGTGACCGAGACCCGGCGCACCGTTCCGGGCGGAGTCCATCGGTGATGTCGCGCATCGCGCTCGTCCTGGCGCCGCGCCTGGCGCGGGGACTGATCCTGGCGCTCCGAGTCAGCATGAAATGGACTCAGGTGAACAAGGAATCGGTGCTCGGGCTGCATCGGGCGGGGCGGCCCTATGTCCATGCCTTCTACCATGACCAGCTCTTGATGATGACCTACTCCTACCTGGGGCAGGCCCGGGGACGCCGACTGGCCGTGCTCAGCAGCCGGCACCGGGATGGCGAATACGTCTCCCGCACGCTGGAGCGATTCGGCCACACGATGATCCGCGGCTCCACCGGCCGGGGAGGGGTCGGAGGCCTGCGCGAATTGATTCGGCACCTGCGCGCCGGGGAGGACGTGGCGATCGCCGTGGACGGCCCCCGCGGTCCCCGGCACCTGGTCAGCCCGGGAGTGATCGAAACCGCGCGGCTGGGGCGGGCCCCCATCGTCCCCGTCGCGTTCGCGGCCTCTCGCGTCGCGACCTTCCGATCGTGGGACCGGTTCCAGGTGCCATGGCCGTTTGCGCACGGAGTCTTTGTCTACGGAGACCCCGTGCAGGTCCCGACGGAATCGGGGCGCGTCTCGATGGAGAAGGCACGCAGCGACCTGCAGGGTCGGCTGGACGATTTGACTCGAAGAGCGATCGC
>DATNEZ010000392.1:0-2874 GCA_035606645.1 Binatia bacterium | reverse complement strand
GATCCGTTCTCCCTGGTCGAAGGTCGGGTTCTCGCTGGCGCGCGCCAGGGCGACCTGGGGCGTGCTCTTCGAGATCGGGATGTTCAGGACCACGCCCCGGCGCAGCCGCTTGCCGATGTAGCGGGGGTTGGCGTCGAGGAGGGCGCGCACCGGAATGCCGTGGCGCCGCGCGATGACGGAGAAGGTCTCCCCCGGGCGCACCTCGTGGAGCGTCCAGGAGACCCGCTGATCGTCGGGCAGGGTCTCCAGCTTGGCCACGACGTCGTCCTTCGATCCGTCCGGGACGCGCACCGTGTACGTGGCAACGTTCGGAGGGGTCACCAGGCCGCGCAGCTCGGGGTTCAGCGCGCGGATCGCCTCGAGGGACGTCCCGGCCGCCTCCGCGATGACCTGCAGGTCGGTCGCCTTGTCCACCGTGACCGTCTCCCACTCGAGCTCGGAGTCGGTATTCACGGAGAACCCGTAGTCCTCGGGCGACTTGTCGATCAGGATGGACGCCAGGATGGCCGGCACGTACCACTTCGTCTCGGTCCGGATGTACCGGGTCTTGAGGAGCGCCCAGTAGTCCTTGGCGTGGGCGCGGGCCAGCGCGCGGTCGATCTTCCCCTCGCCGGCGTTGTAGGCCGCCATCGCCAGGTGCCAGTCGCCGTAGCGCTCGTGCAGGTCCTTGAGGTACATGGCGGCGGCGCGCGTCGCCTTCTCGAAATCGCCGCGCTCGTCCACCCACAGGTCGCTCTTCAGCCCGTACTTGCGCCCGGTGAACGACATGAACTGCCACATCCCCTTGGCGCGGGCGCGCGAGAAAGCGTTCACCTTGAAGGCCGACTCCTGGTGGGCCATGTACGCCAGGTCCTCCGGCAGCCCCGCCTCGCGAAAGGTCTTTTTGATCATCGGCAGGTACGCTCCGGAGCGCTTCAGGCCGGCCTCGAACTCGCCGCGGAGACGGGTCTGGAACGCCTCGATGTACGCCAGGACCCGCGGATTCAGCGTGACCGGGATGTCGTAGGAGATCCGTCCGACCACCTGCTGGATCTTCTGGCGCTCCTTCTCGGCCTCCTCGGGGGACAAGTAGGTGGTGATGTCCTTCAGCTCGTCGAGCGGCGAGCGGTTCTCCGGCGTCTCGGTCTCGCCCTCGCGGGTGTACAGGTCGGCGTCCATGTCCGCGATGTTGCGCACCATCTCGTCGAACGCCTTCTTCAGCGCCGGCTGCGCGGAGAGATCGACGTCGCTCGAGAGGACCAGGTCGACGGCGCGATCGAAGTGCTCCTTGGCCTCGTCGAAGCGCCCGGCCTGGTAGGCCTCGAGGCCCGCCTGGTAGGCCTCTTCCATCTGCTCGCGGATCTCGCGCACCTGGGTCGGGACCGATTCGCGCCGCGTCCTGTCGGGCGTGGTCTCCCGGGCGACCGGGACGGCGGGGTCGCCCGACTCGGCGGCGACGGGGACGTCCCGCGCGGGCGTCGACGCGGCGAGCGCGGTTCCCACCGGGACAGCCGTCGCGGCGGGCGGCGGCGCTCCCGCGGAATCGGGCGCCATGGAGGACACGCCGCCACCGGTGCTGGCGCACGCGACGGTCAGGCATCCGATCAATCCGAGCATCAGCCGAGAGAGCGACACGATTCGAGTCGACATGTCTTCGAGGACTCCCATAATGAAAAATGATCGGCTCGGACCCCCCGCCGATCGCATCATCAATATAAAGGGAGGTCTGCGGCCAGTCAAGAAGAACCTCCCCCTGAAAAAAACGCCCGCGACCGTGTCGCGCTCACGACATGGCGGCCGCGCGCGGACGTCAATTCTCCGACGTGCGCGCCCGCGGACACCGGTCGCCGGCGCAGCCTCGCGCAGGCGGCCGATCGACCGCCGGGTCGAGCCAGCCAACCCTGCACCGGGCAAGGGTTTCGGGCGAATTTGACGGGAATACCGCGCGCTGGCCCGGCGCTTGCGTCCCGGCTCCCCTCTGCCGCGAACGCCCGGCGGCGCGCGTTGACAGCCCCTGAGGATTATCCTAAGATGCCTGCGCTTCCCCCGGAGCACCCGAAGGCACGTCCACCAAAGGATATAGACCCCATGATCATGGATTCCAAGGAAAAGGGCCGCACGGTCGACCTCGCCATCGCCCAGATCGAGAAGCAGTTCGGCCGCGGTTCGATCATGAAGCTGGGAAACAAGGATTTCCAGCAGGAGATCCCGGTCATCTCGACGACCTCCCTGTCGATCGACACGGCCCTCGGCATCGGTGGAGTGCCGCGCGGGCGCGTCATCGAGGTCTTCGGTCCCGAGTCGTCGGGCAAGACCACCCTGGCGCTGCACATCGTCGCCGAGGCGCAGCGAAACGGCGGGCTCGCCGCCTTCATCGACGCCGAGCACGCCCTCGACCCCGAGTACTCCCGGAAGCTCGGCGTGGACGTCGACAACCTCCTGGTGTCGCAGCCCGACTCCGGCGAGCAGGCGCTCGAGATCACCGAGGTCCTGATCCGGTCCGGGGCGCTGGACGTCCTGGTCATCGACTCGGTCGCCGCCCTGGTCCCGAAGGCCGAGCTCGAGGGGGAGATGGGGGACACGCACGTCGGCCTGCAGGCGCGCCTCATGTCGCAGGCCCTGCGCAAGCTCACCGCCATCGTCGCCAAGTCGAAGACGACGCTGATCTTCATCAACCAGATCCGCGAGAAGATCGGCGTCATGTTCGGGAACCCCGAGACCACCAGCGGCGGCCGGGCGCTGAAGTTCTACGCCTCGGTGCGCCTGGACATCCGCCGCATCGGCGCGCTCAAGGTGGGCGAGGAGACCGTCGGCAACCGCGTGAAGGTCACGGTGGTCAAGAACAAGGTCGCGCCGCCCTTCCGCAGGGCCGAGTTCGATGTGCTGTTCAACCAG